>JAFYDO010000173.1 GCA_017544745.1 Treponema sp.
CCGGCTTTGCGTGCAATTTCTTCCACTTCTTTATCTGTTGCATTCTGGCGGCCAAGGCGGATATTTTCACGGACGCTTAGGTCAAACAAAAAATTGTCTTGGCTTACATAAGCTACACGGCTGTTATATTCTTCGAGCGAAAGATTTTTGATGTTTACTCCGCCAATTTCTATTGAACCGGAATCAACATCCCAAAGGGAAGCGATAAGGCGTGCGATTGTAGATTTTCCGCTGCCGCTTGGTCCAACGAACGCAGTGTAAGAGCCTTGAGGAAGAGTCATGTTTATACCGTGCAATATTTCGCAAGAGTGCGGGGGCGTTGCGGGGGTGTCCCCCGCAGAGGGGGTAGCGTAAGACTGCGAAGCAGGCTGGAGCGAGGGGGAGTCTTCCCCCACCTTATGATAAGAAAATTTGACATCTTTAAGTACAATCGAATTGTCAGCAGGCTTTTTCAAATCAGAGGCAGGGCGTTCAAGTTCAGGAAGATTCATGATTGAACCAACTTCACCAAAAATAGCACCGGCTTTAGCAATGTCATCGTGGTAAGTGTAAGAAATCATCAATGGCTGAATTGCACTCAAGGCCATGATTATCATAGTAATAAAAACAGAAGGTTCTACAGATCCATGAAGGAACATTATTCCGCCAATAGGAAGAAGAGAAAGAATAAGCGACGGAGTAATGATTATTGCAAATGCAAAGGGCCAGATACAGTCACGCATCCATTCTACATAACAGTCAGAACCTTCTTTTGCGGCAATGACAAAACGCTCGTAGGAAGATTTTGATTTTCCAAAGGCCTTGATAACTTCTATACCGTTTATATATTCAACAGCTGTGTCGTTAAGCACCTTTGTTTTGTCCAGGGCAAATTTAAAGCGGGGGGCTGCGTCTTTGAACATAAAGCACATGGCAGCAAATCCCACAGGAACAACGGCAAGGCATGCAAGGGCAAGCCGCCAGTCAATTAGGAAAAGATAAACAAGAAGGGCAACAGAAAGAATGATGTTTGAAGTATATTCAGGAACAATATGGGCAAGCGTTGTTTCCATACTGTCTATTCGCTCAATCATTATACTCTTGAGTGAACCTGACGGCATATCAAGAACCGTTCCCAGTGGAACTCGTGTAAGCTTGTCGCACATTTTCTTTCTGATGTTTCCAAGCAGGTTGAAAGTAGCAATGTGGCTCATGCTTGTTGAAATTGCGTGGAAGAGTACATTTCCAATCCAGAAGGCTGCCGTGATTTCACATTCACGGAGGAAAAGGTTCCAGTCACGGACACCGGCAAGCAGCTGGCGGACAATCCGTGCAATCATAAAATATGGTGCTATACAGCAGGCCACACTAAGCAGGGCAAAGAACACGCTTACGATGTACTGCCCTTTTTTTTCACCCGCAAATTCTACAATCCAGCTTATAAGGCTTTTTTTGGCGGGGGACTTTTTTTTATCCGACATATTATACCTCTTTGGTTAGTTGTATCTAACTATAATGGCATAATATATAACAGTGTTATATTAGTCAATACTAACTCTTATTTTTTTTTGAATTTCCTGAGAAATAATGAATTTTTCTTAGCTTTAGTCTTTTGCAAAATGCATTAGATTGTTCCATCCGCCACGGTAAAAGCGGAACATCTGTTCAAGACCATGCTCGGCTTGTGACAAAGGAATGTCTCTTAGGCTTAGCGAAAAAAATGAAGAGAAAGTTCCGGTTATGACAATTTCTTCAATTAGCGGCTCTATGCGCTCTACCTTTGTTCCCCTGGATTCAAGAATGTCGTAAAATTTGTCTGTTGATTCAATGTCTTTTTTTGCCATTTCGTAAACAAAGTTTTCGTATTTTGTTCCGTCTGCACTTTTTAGGATAAGGCGGAATTCTGTTTTATGATTCCAAATGTATTCAAACATTCGCTTGAGTCCTAGCGAGGAATAGTTGTCCATAGATGCAATCTGTTGTTCAAGGGGGATTTTTTCAAATTCGGATAGAATTTCATCGTATATTCCCTTGATGTGATCGGCATGTTTTTTTACCAGGGCATCGAATAGTTCTTCTTTGCTTTTAAAATATCCGTAGAAAGCTCCTGTTGTGACACCAGCTTTTTTTACAACTTCACGAAGGGATGCGCCACGAAATCCCTTTTCTAGAAATTCTGCGCGTGCAACTTCAAGAATTTTTTCAAGTGTAACTGACTCTTCATTTTGCATAACTATTAAAAAATAGATGCAGATTGAGTTAATGTCAATACAGTTACTTCATCATGGCTTTTAGGTCTGCAAAGCGACCTTTCTCGTCGGTGTGGGCTTTGTTGTGGCGTTCCACCTGAGCAATTCCCCGCATTTCTGAAAGGTTATGATACCCGTGAGATTTCATAAACGCACGTAAACCATTTTGAATGTCAATTGCAACATTTGGATTTGTAAACTTGGCCTGTCCAATTTCTACGGCACTTGCTCCTGCCATTATGAATTCAACTGCATCCTGCCAGGTACAGATTCCTCC
>JAFYDO010000174.1 GCA_017544745.1 Treponema sp.
TATTCCAGATTCTTCCGAAATTAGAAAGGGCCTGGTAGAACGCTGGTTTGAAGCCTCGCTTGATGATGTACGCATGAACCTTCCGGAGATTTATGATAACAATGCCGGAGAAAAGTTTCAGGTTCGCCTGGAAGAATCAGACACAACTTATATGATTTATGTTGCACCTTGTTCTGTTATTAATGTAAATGTTTATTCAAGCAAGGGTGTAACAAAACAGCAGCAGGAGGTGTATCCGGGAGATGCGCCTGGCAGCTGGGTTTTGGTTCGCGATAAAAAGACAGACAAAGCAATAAGAATACGCTGGTACTTTAGCGTAAACAGCGACGTATATGTTCAGTTTACTCCTTATGGAAAAACCTCTCTTGCCGATATGGTAATATTTGGAAACTATGCTTCCAAGGGTGCTCCTACAGGAGTTGCGTTTACTTCGCTTTATTCTCTTTCTTTTGAAGATGTACTTAATATGACCAAGGTTTCTCTGCCCTGGAAATATGTAACTATTGATGATGAAAAATACAGCGGCGTTCTTCAGATGGTGGGAATGATTCAGAAAAATCTGGCAAAAATTATGTATGTTGCAGATGCAATGTATGACGAAAATAACGACCTGGTTCAGATTGTAAGTGGCAGACCTTTTAATGCGTCAGACATAGACAGTACCAAGCTTTATCTTTCTTCTGCAGGCTTTGTAAAATGGATTGCAGACGGACTTGTAGAACCAATTGCGGGCAGCAAGATTAAGCGTGCTCCGCTGCTTGTAGAAACAGTTTCTGTAAAGGAAAGTGGATATCAGGGTGTTCTTTCACAAAAGTATAATCTGTTTTTCTCACTCAACTGGATCCGTAATCTTGCAGCAGCTATTGTCTCTGTAAATACCGGTAAGCTTTACATGTACAACGAATCTGGTGCCGACGTAACAATTAATCCTTTTGCGGCAACAATAAGCGGCGCGGGAACCTTAAATACCGTTACCTTTATAGAAGACACGGGCTACGATGTAGATGTGCTTCAGTCCCTGCTTTATGTTCTTGCTGCTTCAGAGCCCGGAAACTTTTATTTTGGCGCCATCCGCGAAACCGATAAAACCGCAACACCAGAGGTTAAAGTTTTTAATGACTGTGTTGCTTTTTTCCCATATTTTAGTAACAAATCCTTTGGTTGCTTTGTTTTTATGAATGGAAGGGCAATTTCGCTTGAAGATTTTTGTATGCTCTATGGTGACGACTATGTTTATCTTACCAGAGCACGTGCAAGCGAACGGTTCTTCCCGGAATAAGAAACATGAAAAAGAATATATATTCTATCTTATTAATTACTTTTTTGAGTTGTCTGTCTCTGTGGGCTCAAAATACTGCACAACCGTCAGAAATAGACATCTATAATGAATTAAACATCTATGCAAATGCAAAATACTATCCGGGCGTTATAGAAAAGGCCGAGCTTCTGGAAAAAAAGTTTCCGGGTTCTGTTTTTATTGTTCCTGCCCGTGTAGAAAAAGCAAATGCACTTATAATCCTTAACCGCTATGAGCAGGCAGAAGACACTCTTTCCAAGGTGCTTGCTTCCATTCATTTTGGCGACGAAGTCTATGCAAGGTCCTGGTATTATCTGGGCAAGGCCTATTATTATGGCAAAGATTATATCAGCGCGCTAAATGCGTTTTATACAGCCTGCGATGTAGAGAATCGCGAAGAAAAAAAAGAATACTATCATTCGTCCCTGTTTTTCTCGGGCAGAATCTACTTCTTTATGGAGCTTTACGACAAGGCTGTTCCCCTGTTTGAATATGTTGTTGCAAATGGAAATTATTATTCCAAACCTGAATATGACGAAAGCCTGCAAAAGCTTTGTTTTGCATATAACAGCTGCGGAATGTATGATAAAACTATAAGCCTTTATTCAAAGCTGGAACCGCAGAGCTTTAGCGAAGGTGTTTATTCGGCACTCACTATTTATGCTGCCGACGCTTATGAAAAAAAGGGTCAGGTTCAAAAGGCTTATGAGGTTTTAAATAGCAACGAAAATCAGGATTTTAAGGAAATGCTTGCTGCGTTCCGCCTGAACCTTGGAGTTGCTGCTTACGGAAAAAAAGATTACGACGGAGCACTCAATTACTTAAAGCTTGCGCAGGAAACTTCTTCGCAGGATGTGCTTCTTAATGCATATATCTATGAACAGAAAATTGCACTGGACCGTGGTGGAGCCGGCGCTGCCGAAGTTGTTCGCCAGAGCCTTGAAGAAAATCAGGCTAAGTTTACCCAGAGCCAGGTACCTGGAGCACTCGATTCCTATAATGCACTTATGATGAGGTGCGTTGCTTTTGCAGGTGGAGATGCTGCCGAAGTTCAGGCAATCTACGAAAAAATTGCTGAGCCGCGTCCAAAGGATGCTTATGTGGTTTGTACTGCCCTTAGCAAAAAGAATGCAGCACAGGCAGAACAGATTATTGCGCCTTTTGCAAAGAACACCGACTGTGCAAGACTGTATGCAAGCCTTCTGGCAAAAAACGGAAAATATGCAGCGGCTGCCGAACAGTATGGTACCCTTTATAAAAAGAACTATCTTTCTAATGCAGAAAAAATTGAATATGCCAAGGTTTTATACAGACAGAAAAAATGGACGGAAGCGCGCGATACTGCAGTTTCTGCAAATCATACGGTTTCTGCCTATATAGCAGGGCTTTGCGAATTCAACCTGGCAAATTATAAAACAGCAACAGACTATCTTACACGCTATGTTAATTCAAAGCCAAAGAACGAGCAGTATAAAAAGACAGCGCAGTTTTACAGGGGCTTAAGCTTTTATAAGATTCAATCGTATAAGGATTCTTATTCCATTTTTGCAGATTATGTAAAAGCGTATACAGTAAACGATTCTTACCGCTACAGAGCTTACGAGTTTGCTGCTAAATCTGCACTCATGAATTCCGACCTTAAAAATGCTGCAGTGATGGCACGCGGAATGATAGATGCCAGCTCTACTGTGGAACAAAAGCAGAATGCAGTTATTTACTGTGCAGACATTTACAGTGATTGCCGCGATTATGACAGTGCAATCAAGCTGCTTTCGGCATATACAAAGGATGATTCAGATTTTGCTGTGCAGTGCCTGCTTGCAACTGCCAAGGTTTACGAAAAAAAAGGCGAGCTTAAAAATGCAGACTCAACTTATCAGTCTGTTATGACAAAGTTCCCTGGAACCGCTGCTGCAGAAGATGCTGCTTACCGCTGTGGAGAAATATATTATTCAGCACAAAAATACGAAGAAGCCGAAACACGCTTTACAAAATATATTTACAGCTTTGTAAATGGAAAATATTCGGATGCAGCCTGGTACTTTAGCGGCGACTGCAACATGAAGCTTTTAAAATATGACAACGCCATAATGCAGAATAATACGCTTGTTTCAAAATATCCGGACAGCATTTATTCTTACGGTGCATATAAAAACCTTTTACAGGCCTATTACGCCCAGGAAGATTACCGCAGTGCCCTTATGACTGCAAGAACCCTGGTGCAAAAATATAATTCTCAGGCTCAGGCCGAAGGAATGGGCCAGCGCATTATTGAGCTTGAACGTATTGTCGGTGGCGATGACCGCTCAATTGTAGAAAAGAATTCTGAATACGAAAGAGCGGGCAAAACCTCTACTAAAAAAGGACGTAACGCGGGTTCAGAGCTTGTTCAGCTTTATGCTGCTAACGGAGATTCAAAGCAGGCCTTTGAGCTTGCATCAGAACTTTTAAAATATCAGAAGGATGCAGACGAAATGCTTAACGCTGCTAAAAACGCAGAATATGTTGCAGGTTATTATTATAACCAGGGACAGAATTCTTTGGCTGCCGAAAGCTATTTAAAAGCTGCAGAATATTACAGGGCAGGGGGCTCTCAGGATACCGACAAGGCTGCAGGTGCTCTTTATTCTGCCGTAGATGCCTTTATGGCTGCCGGAATGACAGGAGATGCAAGGGTAACCGCAAATCTTCTTGTAGAATTGTATCCGGATACAAAGCAGGGCAAAAAGGTTATGGATCTGTTGAAATAGATTCAGGGAGTGTGGAACAGTATGATGAAGAAAAAAATAATAACAGTAATTTTTGCGGCTCTTGTTGTTTTTGCTGCGAACGCTCAGGACGCCGGGGCAGACTCAGAAGGAAACCAGATTGAGCTTCCTGATTTGACAACGGTTGTTTCTTCTGAGATTGATGAAGAAAATGCTCCTGCTCCAGAATTTGAAAACGTACTAGATTATGCTTATGATTCGGGAGACCTTGTTCCCCAGCTGCCACAGGCTTCTGTAGGTGCAGACGGCGAGGTTGCTTCTGCCGGAGAAAGTGCTTACGAAAAAGATACTTATGCTTCGGGTCAGATTGGCGGCGGTTATCCTGCTATCTTTTCTGGTAATTTTGAAGTTTCGCGCCTGTTTGGTGCAGACCCGTTCCGAATAGCGTTTAATCATTATTCCGCTGCAGGCTTTGCTTCTCATGAGCTTTCGGACGGTTATAATAGCAAGAATACCTGGATTGAATTGGAAAAGGAATTTATCCGCCAGAATCTGGATATAAAATTTTCCGGACGTTATGAGGATGCA
>JAFYDO010000026.1 GCA_017544745.1 Treponema sp.
AATGAAAAAAATAAATAAATTATTACTGGCAGGTCTGCTCTTTGCACTGGCAACCAGCAGCTTTGCCGCTTCAAAAAAATCTATTGTCTGCACAACCTTTCCGCAGTACGATTGGATTGCAAATATTCTTGGAAACAAAGCAGGTTCCTTTGAACTGACACTCCTTTTGAATAACGGAACCGACCTTCATAGTTACCAGCCATCAATAAAGGACATAGCAAAGATTTCTACCTGTGATCTTTTTATCTATGTCGGTGGCGAAAGTGATGAATGGGTCGAAAATGTTTTAGCAAGCGCAAAAAACAAAAACATGCTTGTCGTAAATATGATGGAAGCTCTTGGAGAAAATGTTTATGAAGAAGAACTTATAGAAGGCATGCAGGGTGAAGAAGAGGATGACGAGGAAGGCGAAGAAGAACCTGAATACGACGAACACATCTGGCTTTCTTTGAGAAATGCTGCTTTGCTAACACAAACTCTTTCCCAGAATATCCAGAAGCTTGATTCAAAAAATGTGGGTGAATACAAAAAAAATACAGAAGCGTTTATTTCAAAGCTTAATGCTCTGGACGCTCAATATTCAAAAGCTGTTGCTGGTGCAAAATACAACACTTTGCTTTATGCAGACCGTTTTCCATTCCGCTATCTTACAGAAGATTATGGAATTAAATATTACGCTGCATTTATAGGCTGTTCTGCAGAATCAGAAGCAAGCTTTGAAACAATTAAATTTCTTTCAGATAAATTAAAGCAGCTTGAGCTTCCTGCTGTACTCACACTGGAAAAATCAGACAAGAAAATTGCAAAAACTGTAATAGAAGCCTCCGGCAAAAAGAATGTAAAAATCCTTGAAATGGATTCGATTCAGTCTGTAACACAAAAAGAAATTAAAGCCGGAAAAAACTATCTTAATACAATGGAAAAAAATCTGGAAACCTTAAAGGCGGCCTTGAATTAATATGAAGTTACTGGAATGTAAAAATCTAAGCTTAGGCTACGGCACAACCCTTATTCAACAGAACCTGAATATTTCGATAGAGCAGGGCGGTTATGTTTTTATTCTTGGAGAAAACGGCAGCGGTAAATCTACACTTGTAAAAACAATGCTGGGGTTTATAAAGCCGTTTGCAGGTACAATTGAATACGCATCCGAATGGAATAAAAAAGGTCTTGGCTATCTGCCTCAAACTTCAGAGATTCAAAAAACATTCCCGGCCACAGTAAAGGAAATTGTTCTTTCGGGCTGCCAGGCAGACTTAGGACTTTTTCCTTTTTACAAAAAACGACATCACAACAAGGCGCTTCAAAATCTGGAGCTTGTCGGTATGCAGAATTATATACATCACAGTTTTAAAGAACTTTCCGGCGGCCAACAGCAGCGTGTCCTTTTTGCACGTTCCCTTTGCGCCGCAAGTTCAATTCTTGTAATGGACGAGCCCGCCAAGGGCTTTGACTCCGATGCTGTTAAGAAAATGTACGAAATTGTAAGTGAACTAAACAAACAGGGGCTTACCGTAATAACAATTAGCCACGACCTTGAAGCCGCAAAAAAATATGCAACCCAAATAATTACTCTTGAAAAACTGGAGGCACTTAAATGACAGAGCTTTTTCAAACCCTCCAGGTATATTTTTCATTTTCGTTTGTGCAATATGCTTTTATTGCGGGTATAATGATTGCAGCTGCTTCTTCCCTGCTTGGTGTAATTCTTGTACTCAAGCGTTTTTCTTACATTGGTGACGGTCTTTCTCATACAGCGTTTGGCGCAATGGCAATTGCTTCCATTTTAAAAATAGCAGGGACAACAGTTTTTGTTCTTCCTTTTACAGTAATCTGTGCAATTATTATTTTGTGTGCAAAGGAAAATTCTAAAATTAAAGGAGACGCCAGCGTTGCAATGATTTCTGTTGGTGCTCTTGCTGTCGGCTATTTTCTTATGAATATTTTTTCTCCTCCTGCAAATCTTTCGGGAGATGTCTGTACAACACTCTTTGGTTCCACATTAATTCTCACACTGACTAAAACAGATATGATTTTGTCTGTAGTAACCTCTGCGCTGGTGATTCTTTTTTTTGTGCTTTTTTACAACCGTATTTTTGCAGTTACCTTTGACGAAGACTTTTCTTTTGCGGGCGGCACAAACACAAAGCTCATGAACATAATTATGGCAGCAGTAATAGCAACTATAATTGTCCTTGCAATGAATCTCGTTGGAACTCTGCTCATTTCGGCCCTTATTATTTTCCCTGCGGTTTCTTCTATGCAGTTGTTCAAAAGCTTTAAGAGAGTAACAATTTTTGCATGCTGCTTTTCTGTTTTCTGTGCAATTACAGGAATCCTTATTTCTATTCTTGCGGGAACACCGGTTGGTTCAACAATTGTTATAATAGATATTGCAGGTTTTGTAATCTGTAAGCTTGTTAGTCTTGCCTTACACAGGAGTTAGCAAAATGAAAAAGGTTCTGTTTGTATTATTAATTTTCTCAGTTGTTCTCATTTCTTCCTGCTCAAAAAACAAAACAGCTGTAATCGAAGAAACTCAACCGGAATCAGAACCAAAACAAGAACCAACACCCAAAATAGACTACGACCTTACTAATATGGGCTACAATATGCTTTCGGGAATTACTTTTGAAATGCTCATTGAACCCGAAAAATATGTAGACAAAACAGTAAAAATCTCAGGCCAGTTTTATACAGAAGTAGAAGAGGGAATACGTTATTATTCAGTAATAGTCTGGGATGCTACACTCTGTTGTCCGGCTGGCATGGATTTTATACCGCCAGAAACAATGCAATTTCCTGATGATTTTCCAGCGGCAGAAACACAGATAACTGTAACAGGAATTTTGCGCGAGAATGTAGAAGATGGCAATTTGTTATTCTACGCTAACAAGGTAGAGTTTTAAGTTAACTGTTCAAAGCTATAGCGTGTAAGATTCAAAAACTGCTGGCGTACTACATCACTGATCATCTGATCAGTTGCAGCTTTCTGGAATTCCTTTTCAACCATATCCTGAATCTCATCAATATCTTTTTTTGTAAGTGGCAGTCTGTGACCAATAATTGCATTTTCAAGAGTGCGGCTTCGGAAAACAAAAGGACCAGCAAATGCAAGCCTTACATCTACCAGAGTATTGCGTTCAGTATCACCCAAAAAAACAAAAGAAGCAGAATGTTGGGTTACAGAATGTTCAGGGCCAATGCGTCGGAAAATCGAAACCTCGGGATACATAAGCGGTACCCTTATATTTTTAAGGATATATCCGTCGGGAATCTTTTTAAGATTCTGCAGAGTTTCGAGTTTGGTGTCTGTAGGACTTTGTAATTCAAGCTTGGTATCAAGCGCAATAAGCGGTGCAAACAGCGTGTGCTTGTGACCTTCTATACAAATGTTGCCGCCAATTGTTGCCATATTCCTTATGATAGGATTTGCAATACTCAAAATTGAGTCATATAAAACTAAGGGCAGGTGAGTCTGACCAATTGCAAGAATCTGAGCAAGTGAAGTTCCGGGACCAATTTCCAGAAAGCGTTCATGCCTGGTAATATGATTTAATTCCTGAATGCCGTAGGTGCTTATAGATTTTTCAGGGAGCTGGTCCAGCTGTGTGCAGCCTCCTACAACCGTAAGCTCCTTATTACTCTTGAGCTGGAAAAAAAGTTCAGAAATGTTTTTTGCAAATAAAATTGATTTCATCTGTTCTTCTCCATTTTTTTCATTACACGCTCAAGTCCGTGATCGCGGATTTCTATTGCTATTACAATTCCGTTTATGAGTGTATTTAAGTCTGTACAGCATGGTGCAAGGCTTCTTACCATTTCACGGATTTCGGCACGAGACGGAATCTTGTTCATTTTTAAGAGCTGATACGCGCAGAAAATTTTTCCTGCATTACACAGCCCGCAGAGTTTAATTCCCGCAAGCTCAAAGCCCTTCATTATAATTGAATATTCTTTTGTTCGTTCAAAATATTCCAGAGTTACGATATCCGTATTCTGAATAATTCCAAGAGGAATCTTACAGGTTGCAACCGGATTGTCATTAAGTAAAACTGTACAGGAACCGCATGAGCCTTGTTTGCAGCCGCACTTTACACTGGAACAACCAATTTTACGCAGAACAGACATTAGAGTTTCATCGGCAGGAGCATCAAGAATGGTCTTGTTTCCGTTTAAAATTATTGGCACATTCATTTTTTCTCCTCCTCAGTTTTTTCTGTTTCAGTCTGCTTTTCTTCCTGCTTAATTTCTGTTCTGGTTTCGCGCTGTTTTATAAGTTCAAACAGTTGTTTTTCGGTACAAGGAAGCTTTGTAAGCTGAGTTGCAAGAGCAAGCGAGAGTGCAGAAGAAAAAGCTGCAGGTAATGTGTTTCGTACAAGCTCGCCAAGCTGACCCGATTTATTTTTGGATGGAATAAATTCAATTGTAATGTTTTCGCACGGAATGGATTTTTCTTCTACAAGCATTTCCAGTTCCTGCTGAATCTCAAGCCGTATTGCTCTGAGCGCTGCAACCTTGTCAAAAAGCTCACCGCAGTCAATTACAAGCCAGATACCCTTTATTCGTTCGTTGTAAGTGTAAGTATCAAGCTCAACCTCTACAACAGCTGTAGCATAAGATGTGGTTCCAAAAGGGGTGCCGCTAAAAGTCTCTCGGTCAAAGCTTTTCTTTGCAGTTGCCGAAGAAGACTTTTTTACTGTAATAGGAAGCGGAACATTAAAACGTTTTTTCTGAATATCCTGACAGCCTTTTTTTATAAGCTCATTTAAGGAACTGATTGTGTTGTAGGTATCTTCCGGTTGTACCGGCAGGTCATCTACATCAAAATCAGAATTAATGCTTACGTAATCCTTTCTTATTCCAAGAATCTCTGCTGCAGTTTTTTTCCATATTTCCTGAATTCCCTGTGACGGATTAATGGCGTGAATTATAAGATGGTCATTCGGCTGTAAGGTAAGTTCTACTTTATCTTCCGATGGAAAGCAGCTGGTGGCATAATAATCAGAAACATTAAAAGCGCTGGCAATTCCAATACCGCGCAGGGGCAGGGCAAAAAATGGATTGCTGTTTTCCTGAATGCGGTCAAGCGCATCCATGTTGAAGGAAGAATACTTTCTGTTAAAATCGCTTATCTGAATTGCCCTTGAAAAAGTCTGCATGGAATTTTCATTTTCAAAAAGAAAAGGAAAATCATTTTTTCGCAGATGAAGATTTTTTAAGCGCAGCTCATCTGGCAGCATGTTTATCTGTTCAACAATTTTCTGTATATGATTTTCAATTGCAAAAA
>JAFYDO010000175.1 GCA_017544745.1 Treponema sp.
CGTTTGCACCAGAAATGTCGGGCAAGTCGGGAACCCCAAGTTCAATTCTCATAAACTCGTGAACAATGCGCGCAGCTGTCTGCCGGTTCAAAGACTCGTTACAAAATCTTTCATCCTGATCTTCTATCCAGCCGCGGACATGGGCATAACGAAGGAGTTCCTCCTCTGGCAGTGGCTTTTCGGGAAAATAAAATGACCAGAGGGTTGAAACAAAAAAGGACACTGTCATTGCGAGCCCGCAGGGCGTGGCAATCCACGTATTTTAATTGTTATATTATCGCAAGGCTCTAGCGTATCAACTCCAAAAAAGCCTGTTATCTTTTCCTTTTTTTCACCGGTCCACAAATCTAAAACTTCATATTTTTGTGTACACTTAAAACGACCTGCAAATACCTGCGACAACAATTTATCATCAACAGCAAAAGAGCCTGTTTTTTGTGTCTCACTAACGTTTATAAAACAGAGGGCCATACAACCGTCTGCAAGCGGCTTTGCAAGAATATCTACTCGGTCTATATCTTCGATGTAGGCTTTGTCTGGCGTCTGCCCTTCTTCAAGCTTTGCACTAGTCCAGACTCTTTTTGCCTGAATACCAAGTGAATCCTGATTTAGTGCAATAAGCTCACGGTTGGCAATTATTTTATAAAGTTCATCCCCCGCGGTAACCCTGCGCAAATCAAGCCCCAGCATGAGCGGAGAATTCATCATACACCACATTGTAAAATGCGTTTTATTCTGAACAATCGACAAACCATCCATTCCAATCATGAGCATGTCAGGGTCATTCCAGCCTTTTTCAAGCCCTGCAAACTCATCCATTACGACTGCTTTGTTATATTGCGAGGTTACACTTGGTGTTCCTTTATCGAACCACGCTCCAAAACCCGGGTTTCCGTCACTTCCAACCCGGAAGGTTATATCATTTAAGATTCTCCACGAGTCTCCAACCTTATAAGCCCAGTTTTGAGGATGTGTTTTTCCCCATTCACACATACTTAACACAACTTCATGGCCAGGTTTTGCCTTATTAAGGCCTTTAAGCATTGCCGCATAAGAATCCAGGGTATTTTCCTGCCTGCGGTGATTCATAAGGCGAATATAATTGTGACCAACTTCCAAACGAATCTTTACGGGTTTACTCCAGATAAAAGTTCCCTTGGTCTCGGAAGGAGGTAAAAGATTATCAAAATAATATTGTGGTACTCTTCCTTCCTCATCACTTTCTACAGCAATCTGCAGCCATTCACCAATACCTTCTTCACGGCCGGTTGCATATTCTACGCAAAGCTCGTATTCTCCGTCAAAGGTATCCTGAATTTCAATATCATAAATAAGCTCACTGCTGCGTAAACCAACTGGAGAAGTTCCTGTGTTTGTTCCGTCGTAGGTTCCTATACCTTCTACAAAAACGCCATCACAAAATTTTGCTCTTGTTCCGGTAATTGTTGCATCGCTTACAGGCTTTTCCAAACCATCAAGACTAATTCCTCGTATTCTTGGCGCAAAACTAAACCTTGCATTTTCGGGGTTAGAAAAAGTTGCATTATCCCACAAATAATAGCAGTTATCAATTTTAAGAAAATCTACGCCCCAGTCTACATAAGACTGCGCATCAATCTCTTCGTGACCACAAGTACCTACAGCAGCACCGGCACAAAGATTTGTACCAATGTCATTATACATTCCAAACTTGAGCCCCTTGGAATGAATATAATCCGCCAGTGCCTTAAAGCCGCCAGGAAACTTTACATCCTCGTTACTAAGCTTTCCGTCCACGCGTTCAGACTTGTAGCAGCCGTCATCAAGGACAACATATTTATAGCCAAGCTTGTCCAATCCCAGCGCAACAATACAGTCTGCCATAGCACGTGTCAAAGCTTCTGTATTCCCGCTTCCAAACGCATTCCAGCTGTTCCAGCCCATTGCAGGAAGGCGGCCTGTACGTTTACCGGGCAGAACTTTACCGTCCCCAAATGCATCATAACGCATCTGGTGGTCATTAATAATTGAGGGGGCTTTTAGTGACATAATTTACACCTTAAACAAATCTACGTCGTCTTTTATTTGTTTGATTGCAACGTTGAGCTGTGCAGAAATTGCACGCAGAGATTTTGTACTTTCGTTTACATAGTTGGTTCCGGCATTAATTTCGGCAACCGCTTTTTCAATGTTGTTCATGCTGTCCTGAATGTTGGAAACATCATGAATAATTGCGTCTCCACCTTTGGACATTTCGGCACCGGCACCACGAACCTCTGTTGTACTGTCGTTCATTGCCTGAAGAGCTTCGAGAATCTGCTGTGAACCTGCCTGCTGTTCTTCCATTGCGCTTCGGATCTGTGCAATTAAATCTGCTGTAAGATTAATGCGCTGCGAAACTGCCTGGAATGACTGCTCTGATTCAGAAGAAGCAACTACTACGCGTTCAATACCCTGCTGAATATTTGTAAGCTCTTCACTGATGTTGTTAGACTGCTCTGCAGAAGTTTCGGCAAGCTTACGGATTTCATCTGCTACAACCGAGAAGCCCTTTCCTGCATCGCCCGCATGTGCCGCTTCAATAGCAGC
>JAFYDO010000176.1 GCA_017544745.1 Treponema sp.
CGCAGAACAGAAAGAATCTCACTAAGTCCGTCGGCATTGTCGTAAGCATCAAAAACAAGTGCAATCTTTTTAGGCTCTGCTTTTTTCTCTGTGCTTTCCTTATAAAGAGGCTTTGTAACAGCTTTTTTGCTCAAGGTTCTTATAAAAAGCGCATTTTCATACTGCTGGTTAGCGGTTGTTCCTGCAAAGATTCTGTAGCGTCCGTTCTGACTGCTTGCGTTTGCATTTGCAATAGAAGTCTTTTTCCAGGTACGCTTGTCGCTATTGAATCTGTAATAGCTTTGGTTTCCTGTATCTGCAACTATTGTTCCGTCGGTTCCTGTACCTTCCCAGTAGCCTGCAACTGCAGAAGAAAGCATGAGCACTTCGTTTGTATTGCTAAGCAGGTTCCAGCGGCGGATTGTTTTTTCACCACCAACATAAATTACATTGCGGTTGAGCCAGATTGCAGAAACAATTTTTTCTCCAAGAAGTTCTGCAACACGCTGCCAGTTATTTATATCATATACATAAATTGCAGCACCCGCATAAAAAGCAACCTTATTTTTATCCGGCGAAATAAAAGGTCTTCCGGAATCTTCAATTTCGAGAACCTGAACAGTTTTGCTTCCAAGCTTGTATACTGCACCTTTTTCGCGGCTACCATCATAAGGAAGCTTTTCGAGCCACAAAACCGGCTGATCCGAAGAATCCCAGAAAATATAATAGTCAATGAGCGAAGCAGAAGAATCGGTATATGGGCGTGAATAAATTACATCCATATAATCGCACGAATGCTGCTGATTCTGTATTTTAAGATAAGTAAACAATCTGTTATTCTGAACAATGACAAAGGAATTGGCAGAACTGTTTACACTAAAGCGGTCCGAAGCAGAATTAAACTGAGAAGGAAGTCGTCCGATTGCCTTGCCCTGCCCGATTACTCCTGAATAAAGACCGAGTGTGTAAAGCTCTTTTGCATTTATCTGATAAACAAGATAATCATCTATATAAATAAGATATTTTTCGTTTGCCCAGTTTACTGCATTAATTGTACCGCGACCGATTTTGCGGTATTTTTCATCCATTTCTACCTTGCGCAAAACTGCTTCTGGATTACAAAAATAAATATTGTCTTCTTTTTCGTAAATGAGAATACTGCCATCCGGAGACCATTTTACAGGAAGGCTCTTGTAGCTCTGGCGTACAGATTCGCAAAGCACGGCAGATTTTCCGCTCTGAACATTCTGAATTACAAGGCTTCCTGTAGAAAGTGAATATTTTTCTATTTTAACAAGCCACTGCCCGTCTGAACTTATTGAATATGGAGAAACCGGCAGAGAATTAACAGGAATATTTTTTGTACGTTCTACCCATTCAAAGGAATCTGTTTTTGTATTGTAACGGCCTGTACCGTAGCGGTTACGAAGCTGAAGTACTGTACTGTCTTCCAAAAGCTCCATCTGTTCGGGGTAACAGGTAAGCAGATCCGGAGTTCCACTGCTTTCGCCGTCCTTGAGCTTTGAATAAAAAAGAGAACTGTAGGAGCTGGTTCCTGCCATGTTCTGTTTTAAAGCAAACAAAACTTCGTCATTGGAATTAAGATCAAATTCTCCAAACGAAATTTTTGCCGCAGCAGGCATTATAAGATATAGAAAAAAAATCAATAATACAAACAGTCTCTTCATAATAAAAAGCTCCATTCCATTATATGGATGACGAATTTGGCTATTTATGCATCTGGGCGCTCAGAACATAAACAGAAAGTTCTTCTTCAAGATCATCCAGTTCGCGTTCCATTTCGTACAGCTGCTTTCTTCTTACTTCCTTGCGGTTCTCTTCATACTGATTAAACAGCACATCAAGAGATTCTTCATCATTTGCAACCCTGGAGGTTCCACACCAAGGACAGTAAAGAAATTTCTTTTCCAGAGTGCGGCCGCACCCTTTGCATACACAGATATTGTACATCTTTTTCACCTATTTTTTAAGTACCGTCATAGGGTCTATACGATTTCCGTTTTTATAAACCATAAAATGCAGATGAGGACCTGTTGAATAGCCTGTAGAA
>JAFYDO010000177.1 GCA_017544745.1 Treponema sp.
CTCTGTGTCTGTCTGACTGCGGAAAACAACTCCATCAGCCTGAAGCCTTTCCTTTAATTTTGCATAATTTTCGATGATTCCGTTGTGAACAACCGCAATAGAACCGCTTACATTCGTATGAGGATGTGCGTTAATATCGCTTGGTTCGCCGTGTGTTGCCCACCGTGTATGACCGATTCCAAGAGAGCCCTTTATTAACTCTTTTGCAACCTGCTCTTCCAGAAACTTGAGCGCGCCCTTTGCCTTCTGAACAACAATATTATCATTCTCCGAAAGAACTGCAATTCCCGCACTGTCATAACCGCGGTACTCAAGTTTTTTCAATGTATTTATAAGAATCGGCGTAGCTTCTTTATTACCTACGTAACCTACAATTCCGCACATTTTGTACTCCCTATTCTGTCATATTCGGATTTAATCCGAATAACTATCGGATGATGATTGCCTCGCGTTCTGCACCAACAGAAACATATTTAATATGACAACCAATATTCTTTTCTATATATTCAACATATTTTCTTGCTGCTTCCGGCAATTTATCCCATTCGCGAATACCGGAAATATCGCACTTCCATCCAGGAAGATATTCAATAACAGGCTTGCAATCCTTTAAAGCAACCGGGAATGGGAAGCGGTCAATTTTTTTACCATTAAGCTCGTAATGAGTTGTTACAGGGATTTTTTCCATGTAGCTCAAAACATCAAGCTTTGTAAGTGCAATTGCTGTAGCAGCCTGAACTTCAACACCATAACGTGTTGCAACCAAATCCAAAGAACCAACACGACGCGGACGACCAGTTTTTGCACCGTATTCATTTCCTGCCTTGCGGAGTTCTTCGGCTTCATCACCAAACATTTCGCAAACGAATGGACCTTCACCAACACAAGTTGCATAAGCCTTTACAACGCCAATTACATCAGTAATTTTTGCAGAAGGAAGACCTGAACCAATTGGAGCAAAAGCCGCAGAAGTATTTGATGATGTTGTATAAGGATAGATTCCATAATCAAGGTCGCGGAGAGAACCAAGCTGTGCTTCAAAAAGAATACTCTTTCCGGCAGCCTGTGCTTCTTTTAAGAAAAGTCCTGTATCACAGATAAAAGGCTTGATTTTTTCGCAGGCATCCTTAAGCCAGGCATCGAGCTTTGCTTCTGTATAAGGTTCTG
The DNA here is from genome assembly GCA_017544745.1 of Treponema sp. Next base: position 1,168 of record JAFYDO010000177.1, read on the forward strand.
CACCGTAAACCTTTGTAAGTGTAAGATTTTTCCATTCCATTATGTCAAGAAGATGCTGTTTAAGCTCTGCAGGATAAAATAATTCACCGGCAAGTACTGTTTTCTTCTGATATTTATCTGAATAGAAAGGAGCGATTCCCTGTTTTGTAGAACCGTATTTTTTATCGGCAAGTCGCTGCTCTTCCAAGGCATCCAAATCGCGGTGCCAAGGAAGAAGAAGTGATGCTCTGTCACTGATTTTCAAGTTTTCTGGAGTAATGCTTATTCCCTTTACTCTTACATCTTCAATTTCTTTAAAAAGATTTTCCGGGTCGAGTGCGACACCGTTTCCAAGAATATTTACAACGCCATCTCTGAAGATTCCTGATGGAAGCAGATGCAGGGCAAACTTTCCCTTTTCGTTGATTACAGTATGACCGGCATTTCCGCCACCCTGAAATCTAACAACAACATCATAATCCTGTGTAAGAAGGTCGACCATGCGGCCTTTTCCCTCATCTCCCCAGTTAATTCCAACAATAGCACTGTTTTTCATAAAATTACTCCAAGTTATTTCAAAAAATAAAAGGCAAAGTTGTCCCGTGTTTTCCACCACAAAGACTTCTTTGCCTTTGCTTTTTGAATTTACTTACTTTCATTAAGTGTGTCAAGTTGAGTAATTTTTTTAATCCTGCAAAGCCTCATAACCTTCTTCGCCGGTGCGAACCTTTACAACATTCTGAACATCGTATACGAAAATCTTACCATCGCCGATGTTACCAGTGTAAAGAACTTCCTTAGCGGCTGTGATAACCAGGTCTACAGGAACTTCACTAACTACGATGTCGACCTTAATCTTAGGCAGGAGTGTCATATCCATCTCAACACCACGATACTTCTGTGTATTACCGTGCTGCTGACCGCAACCAAGAACGTTTGTAACTGTCATACCGGTAACACTTATGTCGTTCATAGCAGCCTTGAGCTCGTCGAACTTGCTCTGGCGTGTGATGATTGTAACCATATGGAACTTTGCATCCGGACGTTCTGTAGCTTTTGCAACCGGAACAGCCTTTTCTACAGGAACGCTGCCTGCCGTAGTTGAACTTACAGCACTTGCACCACCTACTCCAGCTGCACCTTCTGTCATAACCTGTGGAGCCATGATAAAGCCAGCGTAGCTTGAATCAATACCGTGCTCAAGCTTATCAAGACCGATAATTTCTTCTTCCTTACTTGCACGCAAACCGTGTAATTTCTTGATAAGGCTGAAGGTAATAATCATACAAAGAGTTGTCCATGCTACGATTGTAAACTCACCAAGAAACTGTACACCAAGGTGCTTGATTCCACCACCATAGAACAAACCGCTTTCTACGTTGAACAAACCGTCGCTCAAAGTACCCCAGATACCGTTTGCAAGGTGAACTGCAACAGCACCAACCGGGTCATCAATGTGGAGCTTAAGGTCAAGGAACTCTACAACTAATACTACTATAATACCAGCTACAATACCGATTATACTTGCTCCAAGAGCGTCAACAGTAGCACAGGTTGGAGTAATTGCAACAAGACCTGCCAGAGAAGCGTTGAGTGTCATAGAAACATCTGGCTTACCGTTTTTAATCCAGGTGAAGATCATTGTTGTAACAGCGGCAACTGCAGGAGCAATTGTTGTTGTTGTGAATACAGCAGC
>JAFYDO010000178.1 GCA_017544745.1 Treponema sp.
AATGTTACCAAATATTTTAATACAGTATACTCTAAATTAATAAAAAATCCACTAGCCATTGCAATTGGCGGACATATGAGACTTAGGATAATGAGTGCAAGACCAGAATAAATAAACAAAGTTACCACCGGAGATACAACCGAGGTTGCAATAATTCCAATTGGCGCAAAGCTTCCGAACAGCTTGAGAGAAACCGGTGCGGTAAAAATCTGAGCTCCTGTAGAAGATCCAAGCGACGCTGCAAAATACCCGGGCATAAACCTGCAGTAGATTTTATTAAAAAAAGCATTTGTAAGGAGAATACCTGCAAGGGCTGCATAAGAAAGTATAAAGCCAGAATTAAAAATATCCTGCGGAGTTATTATAGTCTGGCATAAAAAGCTAAAAGACAAAATCAAAAGCATATCAGGTTTTTTAACATTGGCAAGGGCTGCAATAATAAGGAGCATGTTACATATAAAAGCACGTAAAAGCGATGGAGAAAAGCCTGCAAACCAGACAAATATTACAAGTGCAATAACTCGTATTATAAACGTAAGTTTTTTACGCCCGATTTTTTTTCCAAAAAACAGTGCTATCCCGGAGAACATAGACAGGTGCATTCCCGACAAAGCAAGAATATGAGAAAGTCCCGCGTTCTTAAAGCTTAAGGAAATTTCTGAAGATGTATACTCTTTTGCACCGCAAAGCAATGCAAGTAACAGACCGCCTGCTGCACCCCACGAAAACATAAGCCGTTTAAACTGCAGCCTGCAGAGCGCACGAAAATAATCAAGCCTGCCATAAAGCGTCTGTGGGAAAAACGACGTACTGCAGGAAGTTATATAAAACTTTTGTGCATCAAAACTAAACCGGCCGTTTAGGGTATAAACTCCCCCAGCCTCCCATAAATGCGCTTTTTCCTGGCCTTTGAGCTTTGCACTAGAATAAAGCTTACCTGGTAAAAGTGCTTCGGCTTGTTCTGCGGGAATATAAACAAGCACATTCCCTGCAGCCTCACAGCCAACACCTTTTTCTGAACTAACCTGGTTTACCTTAAAACGCCCCGAATAATACTTACCATCGCTGGTTTTTACAGGAGAAGAAATAAGACTGCCCTGAATTAAGTTAATCTGATCTGTCTTAACAAAACAGACAAACCTGTTTTTATCGTAGACCTTAACGAGACCACTATAAAAAAGAATTACACAGATAAAAGCTGCTAAAAAAACGGAACTGTTTGAATACCTCTTTACCATCTAAGACCTGCAAGGGCCTGACGAGCGGCAGACAATACAGGTTCCGGGTAATTAAGGTATGTAACCGAAAGCAGTGAATCAAATGCCGATTTATCGCCAATAGCCCCTAAAGAATTGATAACCGCAAGAACAACATTCTGTGCAACGCCTGCATTGTGTTCCTGCTGGGTGTTCAATTCGCCCAAGTACTTAATAAGCGGTGAAACAGCATCTAATGGAGAAATATTTACAAGAGAATTAATAAGTTCAATAAACTGTTCTTCGGTAATCTGTCCGTTTGCAAAATCCTTTTGAGAAGAAGCAAAGAATGCAAGTACACTGCCCGATGCACGTGTCCATTTGTTTGCATTCAAAATCTGCAGGGCTTCAAACTGGAGTGTTACAAGAGGAGATTCATTAAGAATGTTTTCGCAAACCTCGCAAAGCTCTGCGGTTGTTATTGCTTTGGACTGCTTTACCAGATTGAATACTCTCTGGGTATTTGAAGGGTCCTTGCTGCGAACAACCTGCAAAACCTCATTTATAGAAAGAGGTATAAGATTTACAAGTGTTTGTTCAATTTCTGTATGATATGCCGAATAGCGTTTATCGTTTAATGCGTTATATAAAATTGAAAAAGAGATGTTATTGCCTATTGAGCCAAGGGTGTTGATGACTGATTTCAGAAGACTGGAATCAGATGAAAGAACTGACGGTCCCTGCATAAAATTGTTCAGAACATTAGTAAAAGGTGTGTAATTGATTTTGTCTTTAAGCGAAAGTACCTTTGACTGTACTGCTATCTGAACAGTATTGCTGCGGGAAAACTTATTGAACAGTTCAATAAATTTATTCATCAGCTCATTTTTGTCATTTTCTGACAAGCCATAAACGTAATCATTAGAAATTGAGAGTACTGCTGCAACGGCAAGACCGTCCATATCTCTGTCTGTTCCAACAATTTCGTTGTTTTCCAAAACAAATTCTATTGCTTTTTGCGAAAGCCATACGCTTTCCTGTCCGGATGATTCCCTTACGGCTGCAGTTTTGTCGGAAATATTTCCTTTAATAAACTGTTTTTTATACTCCTGTGCAAAAACAGCGCCTGTGAGAACTAATCCTGCTAAAAACAATGTAATCAGTTTTTTCATATATATTACCTTCTACAATTTCCTGTTAAGTTTAGTCAATATCGTCATCTGGTATAGAGATATTCTCTATGTTCTCCATCTTTAAATCAACGGGAGACGAATTGGTAACAGATTGTGCACTCTGTCTGTTCTGTGCCGCCTGTGCTGCTGCAAGATCAGCTTCAACCGAATCTTCTGTTGGAACTGCTTCTCCAGCAGCCTGCTCTTCTTCCTGTTCATCGGAATCTGTAAGCTGGAGTGCTTCGTAAACCTCTTTTTCGCGTTCCGGAAGCATGTCGTATACAAAGCTCAAAACCTCGTTTCGCATTGCAGGTTCAAGATGTATGCATTCAAAATGAAGCAGAGACTGATTGGAAGCCTCATTAAATTCTACAGTGCGCACAACACCAAACATGATGATGAGCATGTTCTGAATATTAAACTGAAGCTTAATCTGAACATTAGGAACGCCCTTGCCGCCAATACGGATCATTGCGCCCGATTCAGAAATATCTTCGATAAGACATTTATAGCCGTTCTGAGTCTCTACAGCATTATAGTCAATGTTTTCGTTTTTGATGATGTAAAGATTTGCTTTGATTTCGCACTTTGCACGTACAGATTTGCGCTTTTGGGTTCGAATAAGATTGCTTGAATGACGCAGAGAAATTGAAGATTCTCCGATAAAGAGCCCGTGTCCCGTAACGGTTGTATCAAACACATAGCGTGCATCGCCCTTGCGCCAAAGATATACGTTTACAAACTTGCCTACCCATTCTTCTGCAGTAAGCGGAATCATATCCTTTTGGCGTGGAACAGAAATAATGAGTTCCTTGCCGTTGTTCATGATTCTAGAAGAAAATACGCCTTTTCCCGGTAAAATGATTCTGAGCTTCTGGTCTTTTTCAAGATACATTGTAGATTCAAGACCTTTTTTATCGTCCGATTCATTCTGAAGCTTGGTGCGGTAATTAAAAAGCTTGGTTATAAGAGCCTGGGTTTTAGGGTCATTTTCGGTGCCGTTTGCAGCAGCCTGCGAAGTAATATGAGCCATGCATTTGGTTAATGAAGGCATGGACCAGAACAGAGCCTTTGGATAGTCAAGGTCGCACATCTGTGCAACGTTCCATAAAAGATTTAAATCTGCAAAAGAAAATTTTTGGTCGAGTCCGGTTATATAAAATTCTATTCTCTGTTTGAATAATGAATAAAGTCCTGCAATTGCAAGAAGAATACAAACAGCTATTACAATTCCTAATACAATATACACAAATCCCTCTTTTTATATATAATATATTATAACATAAAACAAAGAAAAAGACATCAAAAAATGAAACGACAGGCATTAATATATGAAATAATTATTTTTCTGCTCATCTGTATTTTTCTGGTAATTCCACC
>JAFYDO010000179.1 GCA_017544745.1 Treponema sp.
ATACAAAGAATGCGGAAGCGGCGTTTCTGATCGTAAATACGCTTACAGAACAACTTGAGCAAAACCAGTGCTGTCTGTGGGTTTCCGGTAATCAAAAGCTCAAAGTTTTCTTTATTGAATTCCAGACACTTTACATGACCGGCAGCCATACAGGTAGCAGAACGAGGAGATTTATCAAGGATGGCCATTTCACCAAAGAATTCACCTGGCTTTAAGATATCAAGATTTTTTGTACTTCCATTTACGCACTTAACAAGCTGAACACGTCCGCTCTGAATAAGGTAGAAAGAATCACCCGGTTCATATTCTGCAATGATAACCTGTCCCGGTTCATATTCCTTTGCAAAGCGTTCAAAAGCAGGAAGAGAGAAAATCTTAAGAGAACCTTCATCTTCGGCTGTAGGAGTATCCAAAAGACTGCGGCGATTCTGTGCAGCCATGCGTTCATAACGCATTTTACAATCCTGATAAAGCTTTGCAATTTCTTCCTTGCGTGCATACTGAGGATATCGTGTAAGGAATTTTAAATAAACATCTGCAGCAGAACGATACTGTTCATCATCATAAAAGCTTTTTGCAACTGCGAGCATACCAGACTGCTGATCTGCGGCAACGTTATTCAAAATGGATTCTGTTTTTCTGTGAATCTGACGCAGCTGATTTGAGAATACACGGAGCATCTTCATAATAAGCTGCTTGTTATTGCTGAACAGGACTTCAAACTCCTGAACAGTAAGAGCAACTGCAACAGTAGGAACAAGAGCCGTGGCCGTTTCTTCACGTCCAAAGTGACCGAATGCTGATTTTACACCAAAGAATTCACCGCTTTTAACCTGTTCAATTACAGGTTCTCCGGTTTCGATATCAGTACTCTGAAGAACGACAGCACCAGCCTGCATGATGAAAACACGGTCATCATGATCGCCTTCAAAATAGATTACAGACCCTTTTGTATATTGCATCGCTTTAGGCATAATCTTTTTATTCTCCTACTACGCAGATTATCTTACATTATATCACAACTTTAAAAAATATGCTATTCTATTTTTCATGATTGATTTACATGTTCATACAACAGCATCAGACGGACAGTATACCCCATCACAGATAATAGAATTTGCTCATGATAAGAATATCGGCGTAATTGCCATAACAGACCACGATACAGTTGCAGGAATTGACGAAGGCCGCAAAGCCGCAAAAAAGCTTGGCGTTACCTTTGTTCCGGGCACCGAACTGAATATAAGCTTTCCGACTGGGGAATTTCACCTTCTTGGACTGGGATTCAAGCAGATTTCCCCTTCCCTAACCATTCTTTTGGATAATCTTGTAAAAAACCGTGAACTCCGCAATGTTCAGATAATAGAAAAAATGCGTGAAGGCGGTGTAGATATAACACTTGAAGAAATGCAGGCAGATTTTCCAGACACTGTGCTTGGACGCCCTCATTTTGCAGCAGAACTTGTAAAAAAGAAGGTTGTAAAGACCCGTCAGCAGGCTTTTGACCGTTATTTAGCAAAAGGCCGCCCCTGGTATGTCCAGCGCGTGGGTTCAAATCTGGACGAAGCCATTGTTGCAATCAAGGAATCTGGTGGTGTGCCGGTTATTGCGCATCCAATGTCACTTTATCTTTCGTGGGGCAAGCTCCCCGATGCCCTGCAGGATTTTTACGAACGTGGCGTAATGGGGCTGGAAGCCTTTCATCCCGGAGCCAGGGTTACAGAATGCCTGAGGCTGGAAGAACTTGCCAAAAAAATAGGCTATTTTGTTACCGCCGGAAGCGATTTTCATGGCGAAAAAATCCGTGCAGACCGTAAGCTTGGGCATACCTGCGGCGGGCGCAAAATTGAAGATGATGTCTGGGATAAGATAAAGGATATAATTTTATAAGAAGGGGAAAGCCTTCCCCTCGGCCGCACTCCGTTGCGTCCTACCCCTTCGCCTAGTGGTTCCACCCCTAAAACCCCTGAAATTTTAACTTTTTTTCAGAAATTTTCATTTGTTTTCTCAAATTTGTGTAATAAGTCCCATTTTTTCTCCATATTAACTATGTGAAAATATTCATTTTGCAAGAGGGCTTTTTATGAAGATTTATTCGTTTTCGCCTTTCGGGTACGAAGGGGCTTTGGTTACGGTTGAGGTGGACCTGCGGCGTGGGATTCCTGCAATTGATATTGTGGGACTGGCAGACAGCGCGGTAAAAGAGTCGCGGGAACGCATGCAGGCGGCCATAAGAAATTCAGGGTTTCAGTTTCCGCTGGAACGGGTGCTCATAAGTCTGTCTCCGGCGGACCTGCGAAAAGAAGGTGCCGGGTTTGATCTTCCTATTGCGCTTGGGGTACTTGCGGCGGGGGCCATGAATGCGGGTGTAAACAGTTTTATTACCGAGCCAATTCTTGTGATGGGCGAGCTTGAGCTTTCGGGGCACCTTCGGGCGGTAAAGGGTGTTCATGCAGCAGTTGCTACGGCGGTGGCCTGTGGTATTTTGCGTTGTATTGTTCCGGTTCAGAATGCTGATGAAGCTCGTGAAGTTAACGGTTCCATCGTCTGTGGAGCAGAAAATCTTGAAGATGCATTTCGGGCATTAAGTGATGTGAGTTTTTTTGAATCGCGGGGCAGAGTCTCGGAAGCGGGCACCGTTCCTGCGGGGTGTGAAGAAACGGATGGAGTTTATTTTCCTGTAATTTCTCCCGGCTATGAATATGCAGAAATCCGTGGACAGCAGCAGCTGATACGTGGACTGCAGATTGCAGCAGCGGGTGGTCATAATTTGATGGCGGTTGGAGCTCCTGGTTGCGGTAAGACAATGGCAATCCAGAAGTTTCCTGCAATTAATCCTGTGCTTACGGTGGAAGAAGCGCAGTCTGTTACGAGAATCTGGTCTCTAGCGGGGCTCATAAAGCCTTCGCAGCCGTTGATAAGAATACCTCCTTTTAGGGTTCCGCATCAGACAGCGAGCATCGAAGGCATTTGCGGCGGCGGGCCAAACTGCAGGCCGGGAGAAATTTCTTTGGCGCATAACGGAGTTTTGTTTTTAGATGAAGCGGCAGAGTTCCGGTCATCTGTTTTGCAGATGATGCGCGTGCCTCTTGAAAACGGCAGTGTTACCCTGAGCCGTGCGGGACGTGCTACAAACTATCCTGCTAATTTCCAACTTTTGATGGCGTGTAATCCGTGTCCATGCGGGAACTACGGGAGCAAGACAAAAATCTGTCTTTGCTCGGGTAAGACTGTGGACCAGTACTGGAAAAAGTTTTCTGCACCCTTGCTGGATCGCGTAGACCTGCGCGTGTTTGTAGAAAACAATACGGATGAAAATGGAGAAACCA
>JAFYDO010000180.1 GCA_017544745.1 Treponema sp.
AATCTTGGTAAGAATTCCGCCAAAAATACCGCCCCCACGACGTCTTGGTCTTCTTGCCCTACCCGGCTTAACAGCCCCTTCTTCATTCATCTTTTCCGCCTCTCGCAACAGCGACCTCTTTTCGTTTATCTTCTTTTCCATACCCCTAATTATAACATCAAATGGTGGAAATGCAATTTTTTCAAAAATTTTTAATTTTTTTAAAGATTTTTGGCAAATTTTTGTAATAAGTCCCAATTTTTTTCAATACTATATATGGGAAATATTTTCCTGCCGGGGCACTATGTTCTAGGCATCTTTACATTCGAAGGAAAACTTATGACAGAAAACAGGGAAATCAAATCAAGTGTGTTTACCGATCTATTCGGTGATGACGAGCTGGTGGGTAAGAAAAATTTTCTTGCCCTTTATAATGCAATGCATGGCACAAATCTAAAACTTGAAGAAACGCACATGGAACGTAAAATCATTCCGCAAAGTCTCGTAAAAAGCTTTAGTACAGATGTAACCATGGAAATAAACGGACGGCTTATAGTTTTTGTTGAACATCAGAGTACCATCAACAATAATATGCCTTTAAGGTTTCTGGAATACTTTGTGCATATCCTATATGGAATTGTTCCTTCAAAAGCAAGGTACAGAAAATATCTTTATAAGATTCCAACTCCGGAATTCTACGTTTTGTACAACGGAACAGAACCAATACAGGAAGAAGTAGAATTAAAGCTTTCTGATGCTTTCCTGGAAATGCCAAAAGATATTCAATGTGAGCTTAGAGTAAAGGTTATAAACATTGGAGGCAAGCAGGGTTTTAAGTTGCCGATTGTGCAGAACTGTGATATTCTTAAGGAGTACTGTAAGTTTATGGAAATGGTTTTGAGCACGGAAGCTTCTCTAAAACCAGAAAGTACAAAAGAAGATGCTATTGTATGCCTTGAAGAAGTCATCAGAGAATGCATTAAGGAAGGAATCCTAATAGACTACCTGACTAGAAAAGGTACGGAGGTAATAAACATGTTTTTAGATGAATATGACTACGATACCGATATAGCAGTACAAAGAGAAGAAGCATGGAAAAAAGGCAATGAACAAGGTCTTGAACAAGGTTTACAACAAGGTCTTGAACAAGGTTTACAACAGGGCATACAACAAGGCGCTCAACAACAAGCCATCGAAGATGCCATCGAATTTCTCAAAGAAAACATTACCCCCGAAAAAGTTGCAAAATGTGTAAAACTCCCGATTGAAAAAGTTTTGGAGCTGCAATCACAGCTTCCCAAAAAAGCATAATGAAATTGCCGCAAAAAAATGCACGCCCCTTTAAAAAAAGTAAAGGAGTGTGCTGATAAGGTTTAAAGAACCCACACTGTATAGTTATTCTCTATCGAAAATCCTTGTTTTTTTCACAATTTATCATTATCTTTAAAAGGTATACAAAAAAAACACAAAAGGAGATGAAAGGATGGCTGACGAGACAATCAAACCGGCAAAGAAGCGCCGGCTCATTAAACCTTCTTTTTTTATCTGGCTGATTATTCTGGCCCTTGCTGTAGTGGCAGGATTTTCAAGTTTTTACATCGTTGACGAAACGGAAAATGCGGTAATTACACGTTTTGGTAAGTACACTGCAACAGTTGGACCAGGACTTCATGCAAAGCTTCCGTTTGGAATAGACAAAAATTACAACGTAGACATTTCTACCGTTCGTGCCGAGCAGTTTGGTTTTAAGACTGTAAAGGCTGGACGCAATAATGAATACAAAAACAACATTTACGAAGAGTCAGAAATGCTCACCGGCGACCTGAACATTGTAGATGTTGAATGGATTATTCAGTACAAGGTTGTAGATCCATACCAGTGGCTCTTCCGTGTTTACGAAAAAGAGCAGACAATCCGCGATATTTCACGCTCGGTAATCAATACTCTGGTTGGAGACCGCGCAATTCTTGCTGTAATGAGTTCTGAACGTTCTACAATTCAGAATCTTGCACAGGATATGATGAACGAGCAGTACAAGGCTCTTGGACTTGGTATAAACGTAACTACAGTTCAGCTGCAGAACGTTGTTCCTCCATCAGAAGTTCAGGCTGCTTTTGAAGACGTAAACAAAGCAAGCCAGGATATGAAGCGCTTTATAAACGAAGGTAAGGAATCTTACAATGCCGAAATCCCTCGCGCACAGGGTGAAGCAGACCGTCAGATTCAGGTTGCCGAAGGTTATGCAACAGAGCGTGTAAACATGGCAAAGGGTGATGTTGCCCGTTTTGATGCAGTTTACGAAGAATACAAGCGTTCTCCAAAAGTAACTAAAGAACGTATTTATCTTGAAACTATGGACGAGATATTCGGAAGCGAAAACAAGCCTACACTCATAGACAGCGAGCTTGAAAATCTTGTTCCGGTTAAAAATCTTAAGGACTAAGGAGGAGTAGAAAATGAATAAAGCAATGAAAAGATTTATAGGCTGGCTCATTACAATCATAGTTCTTGTTGTACTCTTTCTGGCCGCTGGTCCTCTTTACATCGTAAACGAAGGAACCCAGGTTGTAGTAACCCGTTTTAGTAAGATTGTTAATTCTCATACAGATGCAGGACTCCATTTTAAAGTTCCTTTCCTGGACCATGTAATTGAATATCCAAAGCTCATTCTGTCACTTGACGGTGACGAACAGCGCATTCCTACAAAGGAAAATCAGTATATTATTGTAGATACTACTTCGCGCTGGCGCATTACAGACCCGGAAGCTTTCTACAAGAACTTCCAGACTCTTGCAAACTCATACAACAAGCTGTCTGATATTATCGATTCTTCATGCCGTACTGTAATTACACAAAACCGCATGAGCGAAATTGTACGTTCTTCAAACATTATCAACGAAACAAAAGAAGAAGAACAGACTGATGAAGAAACAATCGAAATCAACAATCTTGTAAATGCAGATACGACTAACGAAGTTGTAACAAAGGGACGTAATGTTCTTTGCAAACAGATGGCAGAAAAAGCACGTGCCGAAATTGCAGGCTATGGAATTGAACTTATTGATATTGTTCCACGTCAGGTAAAATATTCAGACGAACTTAACGAATCTGTTTACAATTCCATGATTAAGGATCGTAACCAGGTTGCCCAGGCTTACCGCTCACTTGGTGAAGGTAAAAAAGCTGAATGGCTTGGACGTCTTGAAAGCGACAAGCGAAGCATTGCTTCCGAAGCCTACCGCAAGTCTGAGGAAATTAAAGGTGCCGCCGATGCCGAAGCTGCAAGAATTTATGCCGAAGCTTACAACAAGGATCCGGAATTCTACACCTTCTGGAAGAGCATGGAATCTTACAAGAACAACCTCAAAGATTATCCTGCAACCTTGAGCACAAGCATGGATTACTTTGATTATCTGTACGGAGCCGACGGAAAGAGGTAATAAAATGAAAAATGTAGTGAGTATTATTGACGGGGAGCTCAGACTTTGTTCGGGGCTTGGAGAATATGCGTTTGGCAAGACTAACTATAATTCAATCGTAACGCAAAAGGGTCTGCTTGCCCAATGCGATTCCAAACCCGATGAACCACTGCATTTTTCATTTAACACCTGGACCTTCCAGGATATAAAATCCTTTGACGTAGAAGGGCACGACGAAAGAATTGTATTCTTCTGTGCCCCAAATCCTTTTTCAAAAAACGCAGAGACACTTTACACACTTTTTGCCAAAGCCGGGGAACCAGACGCTCCTGTAACAGCTAAAGACAAAATGTACCAGGCTTCTCTTGCCGTATGTACAATTTTAACTCAGGCTGCAGCAGAAGGAATTGATATTCCTGTAAATGGAGCAGGCGGAATTATTGCCGATGACAATCAATTTCTTTTTCTGCCGCACGACAT
>JAFYDO010000181.1 GCA_017544745.1 Treponema sp.
ACGGGTATTAGCGCAGCTGGTAGCGCGCGACGTTCGGGACGTCGAGGTCCCCGGTTCGAATCCGGGTTACCCGATACGTAAATCCTTATAATACAAGGATTTAGCTAAATTACATAACCTTCCAGTTATTTTGATATCACCAAAATATCACCTTAGGGTGGTATTTTGGCAAATTCATTAACCTGGAGGTTATTTTTTTATGCATTACAATGTTTTAAGACGAGCCATCAAAACAAAAAACAAATCTGTATACCGCTGGTATTATTCTTTTGTCGATCCAAATACAGGATTAAAGAAGCAGCGTGTAATTCCTGACTGCCATAACCGTGCAGAAGCTTATGATTACATTAAGTCCCTACCCGACCTTGACCGCAAAGTAGTTTTAATAAAAGACATCTGTAAAGATATGTTCATACCTGGCAGCGCACATATTGAACGTCTGGAACAGCATGGGAAAAGCATTACCATAGAAACCTGTCAGAGACACAGGCGCACTATTGACTTAATCGTTCAACTGTTTGGAGACATTGAACTCAAAGAACTAACAGTTACTATGGTGGACGATTACCTTAGAAAAGACACAAAACACATGGGCAGTTGGAAAAATGCTTTTTTAGAAACACTTTCTTATGTTTATAAAGAAGCCCCTTTCTTTGGGTGCATGGGAATTGTAAAACCACCATTTCCGCGCTTTGCCCGTAATTCAAAGAAAGCGGATATATTCACAACAGAAGAACTTGAACTATTATTCAATAAATCAAAATGGACAAATGAACGAGATTACCTTGCCCTACTCTGCATGGTTTCTTTTGGCTTAAGAATGGGAGAAGTTCGTGCAATTCAATTACGTCAATTTATCTTTGACCGCAATGCCCTTGTTGTAGACGGCTTCTGTAAATCAAACGGAGAACGCACAGACTACAACAAAAAAGGTAGCGACGAAGATAAAAAATGGCGCGTAAGTTTTGCACCTTCTTCAACAATCATGCAGATAATTGATTATGTAAACAATCATAATCTTTGTATTGATGATTTTGTATTTGCTCATGAAGATGGAAGTCCATTACGTCGTGAATATCTGGAAGATGTTTTTACACGTCAAATGAAAAAGGCTGGAATTGAAAAAGGAGACCGAAAGCTTATTCCACATTCATTCCGCTTTACTTATGTTACTAGGATGCGTCGAGAGCTTCCTGCAGAAGTTGTACAAAAACTTGCAGGACACTCTTCTGTAGAAATGACAGATTATTATACAAGAGCTGCAATTCCAGAAATGGTAGCCGCATTGGAAAGTGCTATGCCTGCTGCGGATGGATTGTTTGCTTAAGTAAAATGTCTGTTTTTTTGTTAGTCTATCGAAAAATAATGCAAAAACTCCCAAAAAGTGTTATATTATAGGGAGAAGGAGGTGCAATATGAGTGATTTTGCATATGACTATTTTAATAACGAACTCGACAAACTTGCAGTACCAGAATTAACTCAAATCTTTGAAAAGGTTAAAAACCTGCTTTCTCAAAAAACAAATTCCAACGAACCAGTTTTCACACGTCAGCTTGGAGGTTTGGAAGAAGGTTTTTATATGGCACCAGACTTTGATGAAACTCCTGAATGTTTTAAGGAGTATATGTGAAATACATTCTTGATACAAATGCCCTTATTTACAGTCTTTGCAATCCTGCTCAACTTACAAAAGCTGCCAGCCAGATTATAACCAAAGAAAAAGAATTGTACGTAAGCATAGCCTCATTCTGGGAAATTGCAATTAAACAGTCTCTTGGGAAGCTTGCAATCAACTCAACAATTCCTGATATTGAGAAAATCTGCAAGCAAAGAAGCATCGAAATAATTCCTATCCTTTCAGAGGAAATAGAAGGAATTAAATCTTTGCCCCAAATTCATAAAGACCCTTTTGACCGAATTATAATTTCACAAGCAATGAAACATAATCTGAGCATCATTACAAGCGATACTATCATTCCGCAGTACTCTGTAAATGTTGTCTGGTAGAATCTTTAGGCTGTAGAAATTACGTTTTTTATTTCAAATTGTAAGTAAACTTACATCTGGGGTAATTACTACATCCCAAAAACTTACCGTATTTACCATTACGTAAAACAAGCTTTCCGCTGCATTTAGGACAAATCCACATATCAATATTTACTTTTGTAAAATCAGCTTTTGCTTGAACTCTGTAAACATGAGTCTTTTTATCTTCTTTTGTGTAATCAGTACATGCTTGAAGCTTAGTTTCCCAATTACCAAGTTTATCTATGGCCAAAATTGGTGTTTGATATTGTAAAATACAACTTCTGTTTTGGTAATATAAATGCTCTGCCATCCTAATGATGCTCCTGTATATATTACCTTATTCTTGTCCTCCTTATCAAAAGACACATGTGTTATTTGAAAGAATTCTTCCTTCGCAAAAACTTTTAGAGAACTTATCATAATTATGGTATATAGTATTATCCTTTTAACTTTTCTTATCATAACTATTCCAGATATCCGCCAAAACACCAGCCTGTAGTACCTGCCTTTATTTTTTTACCCTTCTGGTCTTTGGCGCCACTAAGGACTTCTACCTGTACCCAAGTAGCAGTTATTCCGTCTATTGTTTCGGTGTTTCCAAGCTTAAGGATTTTTACTTTTGTTCCTTTTTTCATGGTTGTTATTACAGCACCGGATGCTGTTCCCTCTGAACGCAAATCAAGATTTTCTGTGCAGGTCATCTGCGTGCCTGCAGTCAGGTTCGAAGTCATTGACTGTTGCGATGAACTGCCTGCCTGATGCTTTGTATACCACTCTTCTCGCCACTGTGGATCCCAGGTGTTTTCTATACAATAAAGGTTATGGGTGTTTGTTTCCCAGTTAATACGGAGAATGTAGATGTCGCCGCATGGGTGAATCGCTATGGATTCGATTTCTTCATCATCTGATGTACAGTAAATTTCTAGAAAATCTTCGTTCCAAACATTAACTTTTCGATTATCAAATATTTGATAATTAATATGATTTATCGTTGTTCCAGCCCAATAATAAACCTGTCCGTCAACTGTTAGGTATTTATCCTTGTAAAGACCAAGATTTTTCATATCATATTCACTATCAAACAGTTTTAATGTCTCTTCCGGGGTCTTATAATTTTTTCGGTTTTCTTCATCATTTAGGCTTGGATGGATAATACTGTGCATATTACTATTGTTATCTCTAAAAAACA
>JAFYDO010000182.1 GCA_017544745.1 Treponema sp.
CAAGCTCGGTGTCGGTTGCAGCTTCATATAGCCCTATAGAGTCGCGGAAGCCCGAAATTATTACGTTTTCAAGACTTGTGCCGCCAAGCATTCGGTATTCTACATGAAGACGGTAAGAAACTATTCCAAGATGCTTTTTTATATCCCAGATACTTTCGCCGGAGCCGCGTTTTATTCCAAAAAGGCGTACGTCGTTGCAGTAAACCTGCATATTATCTCCGGTTATGAGTTCAAGCAGGGTTGTTTTTCCGCTGCCGTTTGGTCCCTGAATAAGCCAGTGTTCGCCCTTGTTTACAGTCCAGCTAAGATTGCGCAGTACATGATTGTCGCTCCAGCTTACATTTACGTTTGTCATCTGAACAAGAGGTACATCCTGCTGTGCTGCAGTAGTTTTTCCAGTTACATCGGTTTCTTGGGCTGTAGCGGTATATAGCTTTGAAAAACTGTTTTTCTGTTCCCCAAGCGTTTTCTGCTGCTCTGACTGTCGTTGTTGCATAAGTTTTTCGTATTCGGGTCTTGGTCCGCAATAGCTTATCTTTTTTCCAGTAAACTCAAGAACGTGTGTGATGTTGTCCGGTATTTCGTGCCAGCGCTCCATGCCAAGAATTATGGCCGGGCCTGCTGCTTCCGTCTTGCTTACAAAATCAAAAATAATTTTACGGCTCTGTGCATCAAGGCCCGCAAACGGGTCCGAAAGCAGGAGGAGCTTTTTACCGCTCAAAAGTGCACGCGCAAGCAGGGTTCTGCGGATTTCTCCTGTAGACATGTATTTAAGGCCGCGGTCCAGAATTTTTTGAATGCCTGTAAGTTCAATCTGGGGCAGGTTGTCTAAAACACCCGGAGCTTTTTTATCGCCATCCAGGTGTTCTCCAATAAAAACACGTCCGGTGCGTCCAATGTCTACACCGCTTTCAAGATAATCACTTTCGTCATTTTCGCGTTCTTCCTGAATGAGGCGTGCTGCTTTTTCCAGGGAAACAGTTGCAGTAGAGTCAGAAAAAGTATTTGAAAAAAGAGAAATACTGTCTGTTCCGTTCTGGTCACTATTCGGGGTAAACTTAAGTCCCGTTTCTCCACTAAGCGCATTAAAAAAATCTGCCTTGCCACCACCGTTAGGACCAATAACAAGCCAGCGCTCTGCTTCATGCATTTCCCAGTTAATTTCTTCTATAATAGTTCTGCGCGAATTTTCAATCCTGCAGTTTTTGATGCAAATCAAGCTATTGTTTTTCATATAACTTGTATTTTATACCGATAATTAACTTATGAACAGAGTTTTATTTAAATCAGCCGTTACAGCCTGCCTTGCAATTTTCATTTTTATTTTTTCAAATCCTCTTTTTGCCAAGGGAAAAAAAGATCTGGGCGAGCTTACAAATATAGATGCCGACGGAAGTAATAATACCAGCTCTGCTTTACAGGAGGCCGCTGCAGAATCGGACGCCGAGCTTGAACTTACACAGGAAGAACTGCCTCCGGAAGAACCACCAGCCCCGGTTCAGCTTTATACTCTGCGCCAAGTAGAAGGTAAACCGGTAGAGTTTGCAGAATCCTGGGGTTATGTTTCAAGTGGCCGCGAAGATGAATACAATTCGTCGTTGCCAATTACCGATGTCTGCTATTTTTCTGCCGAAATAAACTGTTACGGAGAACTTACATCTGTTCCTGTTCGTTCCAAACTCAAAACCGGAAAAGCCCGCTGTCATCTTGTTATTGTCTGCGACAGCCGTTCCCTTACTCATTTTGTAATTAATCCTGAATATGGTGTGCGTAAAAATCTGCTCAAATCAATTGTAAAGGCCGCTGCTCCTTATGATGGAGTTCAGATAGATTTTGAACTTGTACCTGCACGCGACCGAAAGCACTTTTTAACCTTTATTGCAGACCTGCGTTATATGCTCGGTCAGGCTAAATGGTTTTCTGTTTGTGTTCCGGCCCGTTTTAAAAAGCTTACTGATGATATATATCCGTATGCCGAAATTGCCAGCTACTGCGACCGGGTTTTTGTCATGGCTTATGATGAGCACTGGTCTACAAGTGCGCCGGGGCCTGTTGCATCTGTAGACTGGTGCAAAAAGGTTTTGGAATATGCAAAAAAATCCATTCCCGAAAAAAAGCTGATTATGGGCATTCCTTTTTACGGACGCTTTTGGGCGGCACAGGCTACCGACGGAGCTTATTATTTTTCGCGCCTCAACCGCATGATGGTTGCAAACGGCGTAGAAGAAATAACCTACGAAAATGATATACCAAAGGTGCAGTACACTACACAGGTTGATGTTACCGGATATTTTAATGATGCGTATTCAGATGTTGCACTCATGCGCCTGTACGAAGCAGCCGGTGTAAAAAAGATTGGCTTTTGGCGTGTAGGGCAGGAAGATCCGGAATTCTGGAACTGGCTTACAATTAAGAAAAAATGATGACTAGGACGGGGCAAATTCGCTATAATCACAATATGAGTAATTCAAAAAAGGCCGAAAGCATAAGGGACGTAATCCGCTACCTCAAAAAATTTATGGGTGCGGTTGTAGTTATTTACCTTGATGACAAAACAATTTCTTCTCCGCTTTTTCCATTGCATATAAGGGATATTGCACTGCTGCATCAGGCAGGACTTAAGGTTGTAATTATTCCTGGTGCCCGCCAGAGAATTGACCAGGTGCTTTCCAGTGAAGGAATTGAATGGTCTTATAAGAATAATATTCGTGTTACAAAAGAAGATGCAATGCCGCTTGTAAAAATGGCTGCCTTTGATGTTTCAAATACTGTGATGACAAATCTTGCTGCAAACGGAATTACCGCTGTAATCGGCAACTGGGTTCGTTCACGCGCAAAGGGAGTTGTAGACGGCTTTGATTTTGGAACTGCCGGAGAAATTGACCGCCTTGATACTAATTCGCTTAATGTTGTTCTGGCCGACGGCTTTATTCCAATTTTTCCGTGCATTGGCTGGAGCTCTACAGGACGTCC
>JAFYDO010000005.1 GCA_017544745.1 Treponema sp.
CTCGCGCCAGTAGGTAAAATGAAAAATAGGAATAAAGTGAACAGAAATTCCAAGTCCTGCTTCCTGCATTTTTTTTGCAAACTGTTCACGTGTGATTTTTAGTTTCTCTGGTACTATGCGCATAAGGTAAAGATGCCAGGCATTTCCTTCTCCATCAGGCGGGAGTTTTATAAAGTCCAGCTGTCCAAAAGCTTCGTTATATTTTTCTACAATGCGTTTACGCTGTTCATAAAAAAGTTGGGCGCGGTCTACCTGACATGAGCCTATTGCAGCAAGAACATCCGGTAGATTAAACTTGTAGCCCGGTGCAATTATGTCGTATTCCCAGCTTGCGCGTGGACTGGTGTAGCGGTCCCAGGTTGTGCGGTCCATTCCGTGCAGGCGCATTACTGTCATGCGTTTTGCAAGCTCCGGATCTCTGGTGCAGACCATTCCACCTTCGGCAGTTGTTATTGTCTTAGTTACATAAAAGGAAAAAACTCCAGCGTCGCCGATTGTTCCTGCATAACCCATGCTTGTAGGAGAAGGGAATGAATGGGCAGCATCTTCTATTACACGAATTTTTCTGTCCGGGGTAGAGTACTGTTTTGCAAGCTTCATTATACGCTTCATATTACAGACATTTCCAGCGATATGGACTGGAACAATTGCGCGCACACGTTTTTTTCCCTCAGCATCTTTTTTAAGTATTTCTTCTATTTTATCGGGATCTATGCTGTAGGTATCTTTTTCTACATCTGCAAAAAAAACATCTGCATTCAGGTGACGGGCGCAGGCTGCAGTAGAAACAAAGGTGTAGGGTGTAGTAATTACAGCAGTTCCTTCACGAACACCGCAGGCTTCCATTGCAAGAATCATTCCGCTTGTGTTGGAGTTTACAGCAAGACTAATAATAGGATCTTTATCGGTGCTGCCCACAGCCTTGCTGAATTTTTGTTCAAACTCAAGGGCATAGCGACCGGTTGTAAGCCAGCCTGAACGAAGTACATCAAGTACAGCATCTTCCTCTGCTTTTGTAATTGCTGCCCTATGAAATGGAACCTTTATTTCTGCCATTCTATGCCTCAAAGTAAATCTGTACGGAGCTGTCCGTCATTTTTTATTTCTTCGTAAAAGTCGTGCAGACTCTGACAGTCATCGCACAAAAGCTTTACGAGCCGTTCTTTGTCGCGGAATACATTCTCTTTGCCCTCTGTAAAAAAGCAGATAGGGTGCAGCTCTTTAAGAAGACTTTCGAGTCTCTCGCTTTCGTATTCCTTGTTATCCAGCTGCAGGATTTTTTTGTATTTTGTTGGAGCAGGGTTTTCTTCTTCAAGCCAAAGTGGTTCAACAAGACGTTCTCCTTTTCGTGCTCCCACAATTTTTATATCAATGTCTTTGTACGGTTCAAGCCCGCTAAATTTTATAATCTGTTTTGCAAGATCAATAATCTTTACAGGTTCACCCATGTCCAAAAGGTATGATTTACCGTTCTGCCCAACACCGCCAGTTTGAAGAACAAGGGAACAGGCTTCCGGAATTGTCATAAAAAAGCGTTCCATTTTTTCATCGGTAACTGTAATAGGGCCTCCGGTTTTAATCTGATTCTGGAAAACCGGGAGAATTGAACCGCGACTGCCCAAAACATTTCCAAAGCGGACAAACATAAAGGACTGGCTGCCTGCGGCACGTTTGGCGGCATCAAGCACCAGTTTTTCGCAAAGCATTTTGGAAACACCGTAAACACTTACAGGAGCCACAGCTTTATCTGTAGAAATTAAAACAAAGCGTCCAACCTTGTGGGCGAGTGCTGCATCCAAAAGATTTTTTGTTCCAAATACATTGTTTTCTACAGCTGCAACCTGATTTTCTTCCATCATAGGAACATGCTTGTAGGCAGCACAATGGAAAATAACATTACACTTGGTCTGTCTTATGATGTAGTCCACATATTCGCGGTCCCGCATGTCTCCAATGATTGGAACAATAGTTGCTTTTTCGCCAACACCTTCTGCCTGGAGGAGCCTGAGTTCGCGATAAATACTGCAGATTGAATTTTCACCGTGACCAAAAAGATAAAGTCGTTCGGCCCCTCCACTCAAAAGCTGACGTGCAAGCTCCGAACCAATTGAACCGCCTGCACCAGTTATAAAAACACGTTTTCCGCGAAGGTAGCTAAGGCTCTGTTTAAGCGAAATTGTTACAGGAGTTCTTCCAAGAATATCAAGCGGGTCAATTTCACGGGTTTGAACAAGATGTGCAGTTCCTTCTATTACCTGGCTTATTCCAGGCAAAATCTTTATATGATTAAATCCGTTTTTTGTAAGGGTTTCGTAAATCTCACGGATTCGTTCAGTTGGAGCAGAAGGAATGGCAATTATTGCTTCGTCAAGGTCAGAATTGGAAAGAATAGAAGTAACGCTGCTGATAGGCCCAAGTACCGGCACCCCGTCAATAGTAGTTCCGATAATCTTTTTGTCATCATCCAAAAATGCGTTAACTTTTCCAAATATTTTTTTGCGCTTGATGTCGTCCGCAATGGTTTGTCCCGCGAAACCAGCACCAATAATATAAATACGTTTATCC
>JAFYDO010000183.1 GCA_017544745.1 Treponema sp.
ACAACTACAGTTACCTTTGCACCCTTAACATAAGGAGTTCCTACACTGATTTTGTCACCGTCGCTTACCAAAAGAACGGTATCAATGTCGATCTTAGTAACTTTTTCAGCATAAAGCTTATCTAATGTAAGGACAACATCTTTTTCTGCTTTGTACTGCTTGCCCTTAAATTCAATAGTTGCGTACATAAAATACCTCTATTAAAATAATCGTTTTACAATCGCCCGATGCAGCGGAATAAGGAAACAGAATCCAACCTGCAAAAGACTGGTAATTCAGACCGGCAGTTAGCGTAAAACGGGGATTAAACACCACTTGTCCCAAAGTCTAAATACGTATCAAATATAATAATGAAAAACACAGTTTTGTGCAATAGGCAACGGGGTCCCTGAGCCTGTCGAAGGGCAAAAAAAAGGGGCGCCTGCCCCTCGCTGCAAACCTTCGGTTTTCCGCTACCCCCTCGCCTAAGGGGTTCCACCCCTTAAAAACCCCGGTCAAACTTTATTTTTTTTAAAGCTATAGCATTTTTCCCTGCATGTAATTCTTTATTTACAACCTTTCCATTCTTCCATTCAAAATCAATTGTGTAGCCGCCTTTTATGGCTACTCCTTTTATGTGGCCGGATTGCCAGGCTGGTTCATCAGGAAGAGCCGGTAAAAGTTTTACTACAACATTTTCTTCGCTATCGAATTCGCTTTGAACAAGCATGCGGATTACGGCTGCAAGCGAGCCAAAGTTTCCGTCAATCTGGAACGGCGGATGATTGTCTAAAAGATTTGGCAGGGTTGAATGAGTCAGAAGTTTTGTAAGAGCTTCCAGGGCTTCGTTCCCCTGCTCCAGCTGGGCGCGGAAATTTATTATCCATGACTGACTCCAGCCGGTGTGACCGCCGCCATTTTCAAGACGTTTTTTTAGCGTTTTTTTACAGGCCTGGGCAAGTTCAGGAGTTTTTTCTACAGTAATTGTGTGTCCCGGATACAAGCCGTACAGATGACTTATGTGGCGATGCCCCGGTTCAACTTCTTCTACTTCGCGGTTCCATTCCATTAATGAGCCGTCTGAATTAAGAGAAGGCTTTTTAAGATGTGCGAGGATGTATTCAAAGGAGTCAAAGTCAGACTGAGGGAAAGGTTTGTTCCCCAGAGTTTCACGCGCCTTTAAACATCCTTTTAAAAGATGTTCAAGAATCATGTTGTCCATCTGACAGCCCGGAGTAAAAGCGCCAACCTCACCTGTTTTTGTTACATAAGAGTTTTCCGGCGAAAGGCTTGGATTAATAATAAGATAAGGCTTTCCGTCTGGAGCAACACCAGCGTCCTGACTTGGAACAAGATAGTCTACAAAGAAAAGTGCTGCCTGGTGCATAAGATAGTAGTAGCGCTCAAGAAAGGCTTTATCCATTGTATATTCGTAATGTTCTATTATATGAGTTGCCATCCAAGCAGCGCCAAGAACCCAGTAGGTAGCAGGAAGCCAGGCATCCTGTGGAGCAGCATCTCCCCAGTAATCTGTGTTGTGATGAAGAACAAATCCACGACAGCCATACATTTGTTTTGCAGCCTTACGTCCAGGTTCATAACAGCGTTCGAGCAGATCAAAGAACGGAAGCTCGCATTCGCTAAGGCTTGTCATATTTACAGGCCAGTAGTTCATCTGTGCATTTATATTGATTGTGTACTTACTCTGCCACGGAGGCTCCATTGAACCATTCCAAAGTCCCTGAAGCGTTAAAGGAAGTGTTCCCGGCACACGACTGCCGCTTATAAGAAGATAGCGGGAAAAGTTTATGTATTGATTTACGAGAGCTGTGTTTGAAGGTGCAGCAGATTTGAGGAGATCTGGAGTTGGGGGATCTGAAGACGGCCCTTCGACAGACTCAGGGACCACGGCATCTTGGGGTCCCTGCCCTTCGACAGGCTCAGGGACCACATCTTGTCCAATCTTCACATTCATCCTATCCCAGTAATTTTTATATTCTACCAGATGCCAGGCAAAAAAATCTTCGGCGGCGATGGCAAGGCCAACCTTGTTTATGCGTTCGCGGATTTGAATCAGATTTTTTTTGCAGAGCCCGCTCCACACATTTTTAAGTTTGAGTTTTTCATACTTTGCAGCAGAGATTGGTTTTTTGTTCCATTTTTTATTCCAGCGCAAAGCCTGTATATCTATAAAAAATAAGACTTCATCGCACCCTGCCCCGTAAAGACAGACTCCACGCACACCAGACTCTCCACCACAAGCAACTGCCCCTGCCCCCACGCAAAAAGGAATACCATGGCTGTCTTCAAGAAAAATAAAACCGTCATCAGAATACTGACTGTCGCTCCACATGCCACGGTCAAGGTAAGCACAGTAATTGATTTTACCCGGCCGGCTTGCAGTAACATACATAAAAATCATATCATCTACAGCGCTGATCCAGGTGCGGCGGGTAAAAGCAATTCCTTCGTTATCAGTGTATGAAACTACAGTACACGCCTGGTCTAAAAAAAGTTCACTTTTATAAGAAGAGACAGCAGCTTCATCAGCCTTGTGAGCTAAAGGCCAGCCACAGGCAAGTCCCTTATTTTTTTCAGAGAAAAAATCAATATGAAAATCTCCGGCAGTCTGGTAAGCGCGTTCATTAAAAGAAGTGCCACTCATTGCTTCAAAACCAAGAGCCTGAGCCTCCAGCACACGACCTTCATTCACAAGCCGGCGGATTTGCGGTAAATATTTTTTTGTATCCGGATTAATTCTGTCCTGGGGGCCGCCCGACCAGATGCCCTCTTCATTAAGCTGAAGCAACTCGTTACAGGGATTAGCCTTGACCATACAGCCAAGCCGTCCGTTACCAAGCGGCAGATATTCTTCCCAGCGGGCAGGAGGTTTATTAAAAAACAGTCGGTTATTCATTATTTTTCTGAGAATCTAAAATGCGGCGGAAGGCACTGTCAGGTTTAGCCAGTTCTTTTGAGCCACGGGTAATCTTACACAAGGACATACCAAATTTTTTTGCAATATCGCGCTGGGTAGTTCCCTTGTCAATTTCTTTAACAAGCAGCCAGCGGTTAGCAATATCTCTGCGCTCAGCGGGAGTAAAGAGACATTCAATAAAATCGTATGCCAGCTTTTCGTCTGCAGTAGTGAGTATATGGCAGATTTCTTTCATTGACTGCTCTACAGCAGCATCTGTTAC
>JAFYDO010000184.1 GCA_017544745.1 Treponema sp.
GAAAAAAGACACCTTGTCACCCTGAACTTGTTTCAGGTTCTATGTTTTGGGATGACAATTGTCTTGTAAATTACATAATATCTGCTATAATATCTTACATAAGATTTTACATAATATCAGGAGTGCTATATGCCAAACATTCGTCCTGTTTCGGATTTGAGAAATTATGCCAGCGTTCTTCTGGAAGTCCGCGAAGATGAACCTGTTTATCTTACAAAAAACGGGCGGGGAACTTATGCTATTGTTGATATCGCAGAACACGAAAATTACGAAAAGACAAAAGCGGCCCTTAAACTCATGTGCGAGTTACAGAAGGGACGTGTTTCCGGAGAACAGGAAGGTTGGCTTTCCGAAGAAGATATAGAAAATCATTTTAAGGTAAAGTTTAATGGCTAATACACTTCACTATTCTCCACAAGCCCTCAAGGATTTAGATGAAATATTCGACTACATTTTTACAGACAAACAGAATCCTATAGCTGCGCGAAATATAATAGAAGGAATAAAAAACTCTATAGCAGAATTAAAAACTCTTGATAATATTGGTGTAAAAGTCAGATTACCCGGCGATCTTGAAACACCCTACCGTTTTATTCAATGCAATAACTACCTGACCTTTTACAGACAGATTGAAAAAGATATATACATAGACCGTATAATTTATGGCAAAAGAGATTATATAAAGCTTTTGTTTGGATGACCCTTCGACCCCTTCGAAGGGCTCAGGGACCACACTTTATTTTTTCAACAAAGCTGCAAACGGATTATAAGTCTCTCCATCATCATCCTGGTCGCTCATATATTTGGCGGCGCTTTCGTCCTGTTCTACGGAGCTGGCTGGTTTGAGGGAGAGGCGCTTTTCCATAGCGTTGATTTTTTCTACAACAACGCTCATTGGCTGACCGACCTTATATACCTTGCGGAGGTTTGTGTTTGCACTTACGTCTTCCAGGTCGCTTATGTGAACAAGGCCGTCAATTCCTGGGGCAATGTTTACAAAAAGGCCAAAGTCGGCAATGCGGCTAATTTTTCCTTCCTGTTTTGAACCTACCGGAAAACGTGCACCGGCGGCTTCCCAAGGATTTTTCATCAAGGCTTTAAGACTTACGCTTACACGCTCGTTTTTCCAGTCGGTTTTAATTACCTTTACGTTGATTTCCTGACCAACCTCTACAACTTCGCCTGCATCTGCAACATGGTCAAACGAAAGCTCGCTCATAGGAAGCAAGGCTCGGAAGCCCTGGATGTTTACAAAAGCACCAAACTTTTCGATGCTTTCTACAGTTCCGCTTACTACAGCACCTTCTGTAATCTGGGCTGCAAGCTTACCAAGTGCATTGGCATGTTCAGACTCACCGATTTTGCGGTTGCTGACTAAGATGTCGCGGCCATCATTTTTATATTCTGTAATAATAAAGCTAAGAGTTTTTCCTACGTAAGCAGCAGGCTCTTTTTTATCCTTAAAGCCCATCTGAGAATAAGGACAGAAAGCGCGCTTACCGCCAATTTTGATTTCGTATCCACCCTTGATTTCTGCTTCTACATGGCCTTCTACAGGAATGCCGCCCTTCCAGGCATTTTCGAGCATACTGTCGTCTGCAGAACTGCCGCCGATTTTTGTGGTAAAACGCATTTCGCCGCGAACTTCGCCGGTAAAGAAAACCTTGAGCTTGTCGCCTTCCTTTATACTTACGTTGCCTTCATCATCTTTGAATTCTGCAACGTCAATTACGCCTTCGCTCTTTGCACTAAGGTCTACAAAAACTGTTGTATCTGTAACTGCAACAACTGTGGTTTCAAAGCTGTCGCCAATGTTAAATCTGGTCATAAAAAACTCCTGATTACAAAAACGGGCAAACCCCGATTGATTAAAATACTCATTGCATATTAATATAAAAGAAGAAAAAATAAAATAGTAATTGGAACAAATCATGAAAGAAAAAACCGCCGGAAACAGAAAGGCCGGCACTTCAAAAGGCAAATTAAAAATCAAATTCAATTCAAAAAAATTCTTTTTCTTTTTTTGCAGGATTTTTCCGGCTGTACTGCTTGCAACCCTGTTTTTTCTGCCAATGGGAATGCAGAGCATAAGTCTTGGAGACGCACAAAGCACAGCAAGCCTCATCTACCCGTACATGCTTCCGTTTACAGCTTCTCCAATTATTCATGACACAGCGTTTCACATTGTCTACTTTATTATTTACTTTGTGCCTTTTACCGCACTCTTTCTTTTAATTTCCATTTTTATAAAGGGCAAGGTAAACACAGTTCTTTATGTTATCACTTATCTGAGCCTTACCTTCTATCTTTTTTGCTCGGTAACCTGTCTTGTAATTTTTGCAAACTGTGCACGATGGTTTTCTACCCTGCCGGTGTGTGTATATGTCATTTTTTCTGTTGCATTTATTTCTCATGCACTCATGTCCATTTTTGGAATTCTTTTCCTGCGCGAAATGAATCCGGAATTTGCAGAATACAAAAAGATTCAATCCGAATCAAAACAGAAAACAAAGATTTCTATTAAAACAAAGCTCACTCTTACTATCATCAGTGTAATAGCAGTTATTATGGTAATCTTTACCGTGCTCATCCTGCACAGCTACAAAAAAATGTTTACAGAAGCAGTAAGTGATGTAGGACGCTCACAGGCAGAACAGACTTCTACCGTTTATGATTCTGCCGACGGACGCTACGAAAAAATTGCTCCATACTTTACCCAACAAAAAGAAGCCAACTCTTATGCCGACTGCCCTTTTGAACGAATAGACATTATTACAGCCTCTGCACCCGGAAACATTATCTATCAAAAGGAAGGCGACAAGGTAAGCTTTGTTCCTGCAGAAGACGGCACAGAAATAAAGATAGACAGCATTGAATGGCCGGACTATGATGTTTTTTCTTACACAACCGCAACCGGCCACGTAAAAGAAATTCCAGATGAGGAAAAAAAGATTACCGCTGCAAAAGCCCGCGAATACTTTACAAACTTTATGAACGGCAACTACAAAAAGCAGCCGGTATATTATGGAGAATACTGTAAGTATATTTATCCTGTTTCGTTTACCCGCAAGGCCGGCTTTAAGCTGGTGGGCTTTTCAATCGTAACCTACAAAACCGAAATCCTTATGCGCTCATATTTCCATGTTACAATTTATGTAACAACAATGGTTGTAATGTTCCTTTACATCGCAATCATTCTGGCATTGTTTATTGCAGACTTTATTACAAATCCTCTGCTCTATCTTAAAACCAATGTCCGCAAAACTTCTAACACTCTTGGAGAAATCCTTCAGGGCAATTCAAAGATTCAGGCTTCGCAGCTTACGTTTATAGACTCAATCAAAACTCAGGATGAAACCAAGGACCTTTCCAAGGAAATTAAAAACATGGTTGGAATTATCCGCGGAATCATTCCATATATTTCTTTTTCTACCCTGCAGGCTGCCGACAAGGAAACAAAAAAAGCAACTTCTTCGCGCGAGCTTTGCTTTTTATTCACAGATATCCGAGGCTTTACATCACTTTGCGAAGGTAAGCAGCCAAAGGACATTGTAGAAATCCTGAACCACTACCTTGATATAGAAACCGAAATTATTTTGAACAACGGCGGAGACATAGACAAGTTTGTAGGCGACGAAATGATGGCATTTTTTGCAGGTCCTAAAAAGGAATATAATGCCTGTAAAGCCGCAATGGAGATTCGTGCTGCAATGAGATTCCAGCAGGAACAGGCACTTGCCGAAGGCTCCGACTATATTTCCATGGGAATTGGTATAAATACCGGCCGCGTAGTATTTGGTTCTGTGGGTGCACGCAGCCGCATGGACTTTACTTCCATTGGTGATACTGTAAATCTTGCTGCAAGGTTAGAGGGCGCTAACAAAGCCTACGGCTCCAAAGCAATTATTACCGAAGCCGTTTATTCAAAGCTCCACGACACCTTTGTATGCCGTGAACTTGATTTTATAAAGGTAAAAGGAAAAAACGAACCTGTTCGCATTTACGAGATTTTGCAGACCAAGGCCGCTGCAGTAGATAAGCTTTTTGAAATTAAAGATCTGTTTGAAAAAGGTCTTGCCGCCTACCGCAAGCAGTCATGGGACAAGGCCGAAGAAATGTTCCAGCTGTGCAACGAAAAATATCAGGATATGCCGTCGGTTGTATTCTTAGACCGAATCCAGCACTTCCGCACAAACCCGCCGCCAAAAAAATGGGACGGCGTGTTTGAGATGAAAGTTAAATAACCGGAACACCAATCTGCGGGTGGTCGTTCTCCCAGTTCTGTGCCAGACGAAGAATCTTTTTCTCTGCAAACATTGCACCTGCAAACTGCATACCAATTGGCATATTGTCTGTGCCTGTGCGTCCTGCAGGAACGTTGATTGAAGGAATACGAGCAAGGTTTACAAAGGTTGTATAAAGATCAGAAAGATACATTTCCAGAGGATTATCTACCTTTGAACCAAGCTTAAAGGCAGCAGTTGGACAGGTAGGACACAAAATTACATCATATTTTTCAAATACGGCTGCAACCTCGCGCTGAATACGTGCACGAACTGTCATACCTTTTTTGTAAGTGTCGCCAGAGAACTGTTCAGACAAAACATAGTTACCAATTACAATACGGCGCTTTACTTCGGGACCAAAGCCTTCGCTGCGGGTTCTTACATAAAGCTCGTCGTAACCCTGTCCGTCATCTACACGGCGTCCATA
>JAFYDO010000185.1 GCA_017544745.1 Treponema sp.
CATGATTGACCCGTGGCACTTGGAAGCCTACGGCAAAACAACAGTAAACTACAACCGCGATATAGAAATATTCCCGGTCCTTGACGCAATCTTTAAGGGCATCTATGGCGAAAACCCATACAAGTCTCCGACTGACATGGGCGTAAACATGGCAGGCTACTGTATCTATGATGACGAAGCCTGCTGCCAGGCCAGCCGCCAGGAAATTATCCGCCGCTACTATGCAACGCTCAACCGCTACATGGACGGCAATGCTACAGAAGAAGAAATTAAAAAGATTGAACTTTTGATGCAGCAGGAAAAGATTTCTACCGACGAACGCCGCGTAACTGTTGCTGCAAAAGAGCGTGCCGCTAAATCTAAGTCTATCTGCGCTGCAATTGAGCTTGCAGACGGAACCATCATTACTTCCGAAACTACAGAGCTGCTTGGTACAAGTGCTGCTCTTATTCTTAATGCAACCAAGCACCTTGCAGGCCTGGATCACAAGCTCAAGCTCATTCCAAAAGAAATGATAGAGCCAATCCAGGAAATGAAGGTAACCTATTTAAGCGGAAACAACCCGCGTCTTCATACCGACGAAGTTCTTGTTGCCCTTGCCATGCTTTCTAAGGACGACGAAAACTGCCGCAAAGCTATTGCCCAGCTGCCAAATCTGCGTGGCTGCCAGGTTCACACCAGCGTCATGCTAAGCGAAGTAGACCGCAAAATCTTTAAAAAGCTTGGCGTAGACCTTACCTGTGAGCCAGTCAGCAAGAAGCAAAAGCCGTTGATTGGGTAGACAACGTCATCGGGTAATTTTTAATTGACATAAAGACGTCTTTTTGTCATAATCGCAGTACTTATGGAAAAGAACGTATCATTAACACGAAAACTCGTTTTGACTGGGGCTTTAAGCGCCCTTATAATTGTGCTTGGAATTACCAAGCTTGGCCTTATTCCGCTTGGACCTGCTGCGTCCATCACTATTTTGCATGTGCCTATTATCCTGGCTGCATGCCTTTGCGGGCTTCCTTCTGCACTTTTTACAGGTGCTGTTTTTGGAATTATGTCGCTTATTCAGGCTGCAATGAGCCCTACAGGTGTTCTGGACCCGCTTTTTGTAAATCCGCTTTGTTCTGTTTTGCCACGTATGCTCACAGGTTTGATTGCCTGGGCTCTCTGGCTTGTATTCAATAAGATTCCAAAGCTTCCAAAGTCTGTTTCTGCCGGAATTACAGCATTTCTTGCTACTGCATGTCACACTCTGCTTGTAATCGGCTGTCTTTATATTTTTGCTGCAGAAAAAACTCTCGAAGGCATGGGCGGTATGGGCTATTTTGCTGTAATTGCACTTTTGGCACCACAGGCTGCACTCGAAGCTGCTGCTGCAACAATCATCTGTTCTGCCGTTTATGTAGGTCTTTTTATTTCCGGCAAACGCAAGTCTAAGCTTTCTCAGGAAACAGGCGAGGAGTAAGGCGCCCCTTCGACAAGCTCAGGGACCACGGGGACCCCTACTATTCCCTATTTCCTAAAGTATGGTATAATAAAGGGAAAGGGGGAACCCATGAAAATTGTAATTGTTGGTGCGGGGTTTACCGGAATTCAGCTGGCAAAGCTTCTCATTAATGAAAAGAATGAAGTTGCTCTCATAGACAATAACGAAGAAACTATACGGCACGCGCAGAACCTTTTGGACTGTACTGTTGTGTGTGCCGACGGAAATAATCTTGAAACGCTCGAAGATGTTGGTATTGCAAAGTCCGATGCTCTTGTCTGCGTAACCTCCTCTGATGAAGTAAATATGATTACCTGTTCGCTCGTGGACGCAGTGTACCCCGATGTACTTAAAATTGCGCGCGTGCGAAACTATGCCTACTATGTAAATACTGCCCGTGCCGAAAAAAAACATTCGGGCGAGTTTGGCGGAAAGCACAGACCTCTCTACGGTATAAACTATATGATTCACCCGGACGTTGAGGCTGCTGATGCAATTGTTCAGGCAGTAGAAAACGGTGCCGTTGGAAACGTAATTACCTTTGATAACAGCGACCTTGAAATTGCCCGCATTATGGTAAACAAGGACAGTGTATTTGACGGCATTAGTCTTAAGGAAATCCGTGGCAAGACAGAGATACGCTTTCTGGTTGCCTACGTTGAACAGGAAGGAGTTACTTCGCTTCCAACCGGTGACACTGTAATTAAGGCAGGAAACACTCTTGGTGTTCTTGTAGATAAAAATGATATTAATGCCCTGCTGGAGCTCTGCGGTTCTGTTCAAAAGGAGCTGCGCCGGGTTGTTCTTATTGGCGCCGGCCGCATTGGTACTATTATTGCCGACAAGCTTATTCAAAAAAAGACCTCTGCAATTGCAAGACTTTTTGGTGGTGCCAAGGCTAAGCGTACCCAGGACTTTGTAATTATTGATTCCGACGATACTCTTGCCAAGGCAGCTGCAGAACGCTTCCCGGATGCCCGTGTTTTGTGTGCCGATGCCTCCGACGAAAATATGCTGCGCGAAGAAGGCCTTACCAGCTTTGACCTTGCAATTTGTGCTACACATAACCACGAGCTTAATATGATTCTTGCGGCATATCTTGAATCGCTGGGAGTAGGTCAGTCGGTTGGTCTTGTACGCAGCCACGACTTTGTAGAAATCAGCGAAAAGCACCTTGGTGTAGATGTTGCAATACCTCTGCGGGACTCGGTTGTAGATTCCATCATGAGCCATTTGCGGGGTAAATCTGTAAAAGAAATTCATACTATTACAACCGGCGAGCTTGAAATTGTTGAATGCGAAGTTACCTCTGATTCTAAGGTAACGGGCAAGTCTTTGCGCGAGATTTCGGATCCCGGTTCCTTCCTGGTTCTGCTTGATAAAAAGCTTGGTACTCAGCAGTATGCAATTCCCGGTGGCGACACCCAGATTGTTGCAGGCGACCATGTAGTTCTTATTACAAAATCCGAAAACAGCAAAAAGATTTTGTCTTA
>JAFYDO010000186.1 GCA_017544745.1 Treponema sp.
CCAAAATAAACCGAAAAGGAAATTACAAAACCGGTAATGGCCATGGCAGGCAAAAAGCGTGCAAAAAAATCAAGACCATAGCAGAACTTATATAAAAAGTTTGAACGTGCAGGAACTTCTACAGGAACCGGCATGAACATTCCAACAGCAAAACAGATGACAAATCCAAGGCCTAAAAATACAGAAAGTATTGTAAAAATCTTTTTCATAGCCACCCTCTCCTAGTAGATTCTCTTCTTTCTGGTTGCAAAGCAGATAATGCTAATTATTAAAAAGACAAAGCTAAAGAAAACATTGCACAAAACAAGAAAAGGATAATCAATATATTTAGCAAGGAATATGAAAAACCTCTGAGGATCTATATGCTGGCGGCGGAACGAAACAAAAACCGGATGAAAGTAAAGGGTGTTTGCCGCAAGAATAAGGAAGGTTGCAAACATCAAAAATCCCGTATTCAAAAGCTTCCAGCGGAACAGACTTGCAGTTCCATACAAAGAAGCAATTACAAGACCCAGAGAAAGAAAGCCCAGCCAGAAGGTCCAGGTTTTGGCAAAGGCTGTAGAAGCCCACTGTTTAATAAGAGAAAAAGAAATGACCGATGTATGCGGCTGCTCTTCGTCCATTGTTTTTCGTATAAGGCTGTCGCGGTAAGGAGCAGCTTCGCGGAAAAGAATAAAATCCTGAGAAGGCTTGATATTTTGAATATCCACTTCTCCATCGGGGGTAGTATCTATAATAATTGTAGAAGTACTTACATAAGGATTTGCGTTGTAGTCCCCGGTAAAATAGTAAATATCATCTCCGTTCTGCCTAAAGTAACCGCCTGTAAGCATTTTGGAAGAATCCTTGTAATTGTACATAGCCTTGGATTCAAAATGAAGCAACGCCGGAACACCAATTGCCCAGGTAATTCCCGAAAGAAGGATGAAGGTAATAAAATGAGCAATTCCACCGTTGTTGCTTATGCGGATATAAACCATGACAGGACAGATAAAAATGAGCATGCACAAAAGCACATAAAAAAGCGCACGCAGCAAATCTGTTTTATTAAACAGTGAAAAAGGAGTACCGGCTACGGCTCCCTGAACAGACAGATAAATTGTATAAAAAAACATTCCTATTGCAGTTCCAATCAGAAGTACCAGAAAATACATAAGAACCAGTTTGAGCGCTTTTTTCATATAATTAAAATCCTTCTCTTCCTATTATCGTCAAAAATGCGCTGTTAATCTACTATAAAAAAGGGTTTCCGTATTATAAATAATCATATAGGCAAATTGGCTCCCGGTCACAAAACGGGGGCCAAAACCGCCGGCTAGCCTGCTTGACGCTGTCTGTTGCAATGGAACTATTGACTGCCGCTTCGCGGCATCAACAGACAGAGTCATTTTGTCCCCCGTTTTGTTCCCTCGCGCCAATTTGGGCTTTTTGTTTATATAATACGGAAACCCATCTTAAAAAGGCCCGTAGGGATGGCCCCTATTAATAAAGGCAAACGCATTATAAAAAAGTATATATATACTGGCGCGAGGGAGGGAGCCAGTCTTATGAAATAATATTTACAATGCGTTTGCCTTCTATAAAAAATCTTGTGTTTTCCGTTTGACAGATTAACCTAATATATAGTATTATATAGTGTATATATTTTTAAAAAAAATGTTGGAGTGATTTTTATTATGGAAAATAACAACGCGGTAATACCTGGATTTGATGTTGACAAAGACGACAGCCTTCAGATCAGACTTGACAAATCCTTTGGTGTGCCAAACGGACTCATCGTTTATCTTACCGGCTATATCGATACATATAACTCCACTTACTTCCAGAAAAAAATAACACAGGTAATAGAAGCAGGCTTTGTTAATCTTGTATTCAACTGCGCAGCACTCAACTATGTTTCTTCAACCGGTATCGGATCCTTTACAGTTTTCCTTAAGATGGTAAAGCCAAAGGGCGGAGACGTAGTTCTTCTTGAAATCCAGCCAAAGGTTTACGAAGTATTCCAGCTGCTTGGATTCTCTCAGTTCTTTAATATTAAAAACTCTACAGAAGAGGCAATTTCGTTCTTCTCTGAAGGAAGTCCTGCTACAACTTCTGTTTTCCCTCTTATTATTGACTGCCCGGTTTGCAGTAAAAAGCTCCGTGCTACAAAGTCCGGCCGATTCCGCTGCTCTGGCTGTAAGTCCATTCTTGCTATCAACGAACGCGGAGAAGTATCTCTCGGCTAATGTGAATATCTTGTGGATAAGTAGGTAAAAGCCTTTGTTTTTGAGTAAAAAACAAGGGCTTTTGTTTTTTAACCTACACATGTATATACATAAAAATGTAGTATATTTGCCCGCGCTGTTCAAAATTTATAGCTAAATCCTTATAATACAAGGATTTAGAAAGTCTTTTTGTAATTAGTATAAAACTACACTCTTTATTGTAAATTTCTAGAATTCCAGTCAAATTTGCCCGCTCTGTCTACAAATTGTGGATAACTTGTGCATAAAGCGTGTAAAAACTGTGATTTATGGTGAATATTTTTTTTCTTTAAAAATCTTCATTTTTTAGCTATACTTAAATATATGAACAAAGAGTTTGAACTGCACCTTACAAATATAGAACAAAAGCTCAGCGCTGCCTTTACTTATGACAAGGCATTGGACAGCAATATATTTGTGCAGAATCTTATAGAACCAAACAAAGCTCTCATAGACCTTGGCGGCAAACGCTGGAGACCGCTGTTTTTGATGCTCTGCTACCAGATGGCAAAAAACACCAAAGCAGGCACAAGCGACTACACTACCCCGCTCCCGCAGGACACCGCCTACGGACTTACCCCGCTTGTAGAGTTTGTTCATACCGCAAGCCTTATTCACGACGATATAGAAGACAGTGCAGACCTTCGCCGTGGAAAGCCCGCTGCACACATAACCTGGGGACTGGACACCGCCTTGAACGCCGCAAGCTGGCTGTATTTTGAAGCACCCGTATGTCTTGAGGCTCTGGACCTTACAGACAACCAGCGCCTTACCTTTTACGAGCTATATACAAATGAACTTCGCCATCTTCATATGGGACAGGCCATGGACATTTACTGGCACCGCAATAAAGAGATTTTTCCGTCCCTGGATGAATACCACACCATGGTAAAAAATAAAACCGGAACCCTTGCAAGCCTTGCAGCTCAGATTGGTTTTATAGCAGGCGGAGCCGACACAAAGACCGCCGCACACTACGGAGCAATTGCAGCCCAGATAGGAGTTGGATTCCAGATTATAGATGATGTAATAAACCTTACCGACGGAAATCCTGGAAAAAAACGCGGAGACGACATTGTAGAAGGCAAAAAATCGCTTCCGGTGCTGCTTCATATACAGGCCAAACCGGGCGACAAGGAAAAAATCTGCAGCCTTATGGAACAGGCAGGCCGCCAGGGAATAGACTCCCCTGCAGTAGAAGAATGTATTGCGCTTTTAAACACAAGCACCTGCATAAAAGATGCCGCAGAAGAAGGAAAACGCTTAATTTCCCAGAACTGCGCACAGTTTGACGGGGAACCTCTTATTACACAGCTGTTTGATTCAATGATACCGGAGAAGTTTAGATGAGAGAAAGAGCCGACAAGTTAAACAACCACGCAATAATACTCGCTTCCGACGGTGAATATACCGAAGCAATTGCCTGCTTTAAGCGCGCCATTTTGATAGAACGGAACAACTACCTTTTATGGTATAACCTTGGAATTACCTACCGCGACTCAGGTGACATGGAAAATGCACGCAGCTCACTGGAAAAAGCACACCAGATTGCCCCGGAAAAACAGGATGTACTTGAAACACTTAGCACCCTTTGCATTCAGATGGAAGAATACGAAGATTCGCTTTTGTATACAAAAGAGGGACTCGAAAACTGGCCGTCAAATCCGGCATTCTGGAACCTTAGCGGAGTAGCATTTTTTAATATGGAAAAATACGACCTTGCAAGCGAAAGCTTTGAACACGCATTAAGCCTTAATCCGTATTATACAGATGCGCTCTACAACCTGCGCGACACCTATGCACAGATGAACAACGAGCGCGGAGCCAGAGACTTAGGCGTGCTCCTTTGAAAGCCTGTTGATTTCTTCTGCAAGATTATCAAGACTAACCTGTTTTTGAACACCACCCATTTCCCAGGCAACCTTTGGCATTCCGTATACAATGCACGAAGCAGAATCCTGACCAAGAGTCCAGGCACCTTTTTTGCGCATTTCGGTAAGCTGGGCAGCACCGTCGCGTCCCATACCGGTCATAATTACGCCAAGCGCTTTGTTCTGGTAATAGTTTGCAACAGATTCAAAAAGCTCGTCGGCACTAGGTCTGTGTCCGTTACGTAAATCATTCTGGTTCAGACGGATAACTGCACTGATTGAACGCTTTTCTACAGTCATATGATAGTTACCCGGAGCAATATAAACGTGACCTCCCAAAACAGGCTCTCCATCCTTGGCTTCGGTAACAGTAAGTGGACATATTGCATTTAAGCTGTCGGCAAATTCTTTTGTAAAGCCCGCAGGCATATGCTGAACAATAAGGATTGGCTGTTTAAGGTCAGGCGCAATTTTTGCAAGCATCTCTCGCAGCGCATTTGGTCCACCGGTTGAAATACCAATTGCAATAATTTCTATGCGGCCGCCTTCTCTTTCCGGAGTAATAACAGCAGGCTCTTTGATACGCGGAGCCATCCAGGAGGTAGTAGCAGGAAACTCAGTTTTGGTAACTGTAGCAAGCTTTGCAACATCCTCGCCTTTTTTCTGGGCAACAAATTTTGCAGCAGCCTTGAGCTTTACCTGATGACTAAAAAAATCAGGTTCGGCAACATGCTTTCCGTGCATGGCCGCATAAGAACCACCATAGCTGGAAACATATTCAATAATGTCTGTAGAAACATCGCCAATTTTGAGTGTTACAGAAGAGCCACCCGGCTTGGTAATAAAGTCAGAAGCACCAAGTTCAAGACAGCGCATGGTAACGCTTGCACCTTCTGTTGCAATGCTCGAAAGAATAATAACAGGAATATCAATGCACAGCTCCTTTCTTTTTTCCAGGAACTGAACACCCGTCATTACAGGCATTTCTATATCAAGAAGAATTACATCGGGCTTGTAGACAGGAATTTTTTCAAGAAGGTCCTTTCCGTTTTCTGCCTTGGCAACAACTTCAAGTCCTTCGTACTCCGAAATTATACGGCTAATAAGATTTCGCATTAAAGCAGAGTCATCACA
>JAFYDO010000187.1 GCA_017544745.1 Treponema sp.
AACGGCGTAAAGTTTCTTGTTTCCATGTACAATACACCGCCGGCTGCCGTCCTTATTAATGCCAAATCTCTTAACCCTAAGAGCAACGAGCTTGTAAGAATTATAAAGAGCATAGACAAAATTAATAAGATTCCTGTTGGCGTTTATGCGGCCGGAGATTTTTCTTTTGAAAATCATTTTATACTCAACACAGGAACCGATAAGTTTATTCATTTTGCCCCGGAAAATCTTGTAGAAGATATTGCAGAGCTTGTTGAACTTGGCAAAAAAGGAACTCTGGCCAAACCTATGGAAAGCGACATTCTCAAAAGTGGAATTGCCCAAAAGGTTTTTGAACTTATGCGATACATTTCTAACCTGGATGTTCTTTCCGAAAAGTTCTTAAATCTTCTTACAGAATTCTGTGAAGTACCTGCCGTTGCCGTTCTGCTTAGCGAAGAAGACGGTGCCGAAGGTTTTTATATGTGCGCTTCAAATTTCAGCGAAACAGAAGAATCGGAATTCTTAAAGGTTTGTGTTACAGACTTTGATGAAAAGATTCCTGATACAAATATACGTATGGTAACTCCGCGAAAATTTACACCGGCCCTGCCTCTGGAAAAATATCACATGAGCGAGATTCCTCTTTCGGCTTTCCAGAGTGTAGAAATCCAGAGTCCGGACGGAAGAGCTGTTGGTATTGTTGATGTTGTGCGCGAAGGAACCTTTACAACACACCAGCTGGATCTGCTTAATTTCTGTATTGAACTCGTGACAGAAATTATTAACAAGGCAATCTACCTCAAAAAGAAAATTAAGTTTGAACGAAATATCCGCAAGGCATTCAGCCGTTTTGTTCCTCCGCAGATTATTGATGAGCTTGTAAAAGGAGCCGAACAGTCCGACAAGGTAAGTGTTGGCGAAAAACGAGATGTTGCAATTCTGTTCAGCGATATCCGCTCTTTTACAAGCATAAGTGAGCTTAACAAGCCGGAAACAATTGTGGCCTTTTTGAACCGCTACTTTACCGTTATGTGTACCGTAATTAAAAAGTACGGCGGTACCGTAGATAAGTTTATTGGAGATGCCATTATGGCTCTGTTTGGTGCGCCTGTGAGTTATGAAGATAATGCACGCCGTGCCGTTGCCGCTGCCTACGAAATGCGCGAGGCTTTGGAAACCGTTGCCCTGGAAGATCTTAAAATGCCCGAT
This sequence comes from Treponema sp., assembly GCA_017544745.1. The sequence goes on from JAFYDO010000187.1 coordinate 1,192, forward strand.
GGCATGAAGTTTAACATTGGTATTGGTATTCACTACGGAGACGTTATTGTAGGTTCCATTGGTTCGAACGACAAAACAGATTATTCTGTAATTGGTGATAACGTAAACCTTGCATCCCGAATGGAAGGACTTACCAAAACCTACGGCTCAATGATTCTTGTCACCGAAGCTGTAAAGAACGATATTTACAAAACCAGCAACAACGAAGACTGTTATGAGTTCCGTTATCTTGATGATGTAAAGGTTAAGGGCAAGGAAAAAGCTGTACCTATTTACGCAATAGACCGCGGTCCGGATGATTTTACTCCGGCCTACCGCGACGCTTATTCTAAGGGCTTTGACTTATACAAGCAGGGTGTATGGAACCTTGCACGCGATTATTTTGAAAAGGCACTTGGAGAAGCCCCGGGTGACAAGGCCGCACGCCTTATGCTGGACCGCTGTATAGAGTTTATCCAAAACCCTCCAGCCAACTGGGACGGCGCCATCACCTTCCACACAAAGTAGCGTGGGGTCCCTGAGCCTGTCGAAGGGCGCCTACAACCGCCTCAGTTTAATTGCTCCAAAGGAGCAGATCTCGTGGCAGCAGAAGCAGTGCAGACATTTTGTTTTGTCCAAAAGCTGTGCTGTACCGTCCCTGCCTTCAAGGTTGATAATGTGTGCAGGACAAATCTGTTCGCAGCGCCCACAGCTTTTACATTTGCGTGTACTGAATTTTGGAGTTTTGACAAACACTTTTTTGGCAAGGTAATCTACCCAGGCAGGAACCATTTTTCCAAGCGTTGGCGACGGCTCCTTTACAATTCTAAAGGTAGAGCTCTGACATTCA
>JAFYDO010000188.1 GCA_017544745.1 Treponema sp.
CGAAGTTATCAAAGCCTTTGGAAAATCAAAGTCAAGCTACGAGCGTTTTGTTGTTGCCGCTAAAGAAGGTTCCGACTGTTATGTTGAATGGATGCGCGACTGTATCTGGGGCCATGCCGTTTCTACAGTTGTAACTCCGTCCCTCATTTTGTCGCTGCTGCCAATTGGTGGATTTATGTTCCTTCACGGCACAGTCAGCGCTTCTGTTTTTATCACTATGATTATTCTTGCCCTCAGTGCCATAATGCCGTTCCTCATTGCCTTTACCTACCACGACGACATTTCCAAAGCCGGCGCTATTTTTGGCGAAGTTGGCGAAATCATGAATCTTCCTGAGCTTGAGCGTCCTGCCGTGAACAAGGCCAACCCGGTTGATAATTCAATTGTGTTGCGCGATGTTCGTTTCAGCTATCATAAAGTAGATGAGGGGGAAGCCTCCCCCTCGCTGCAGCCTGCTTCGCAGTCTTCCGCTACCCCTTCTGCGGGGACACCCCGCAACGCCCCGGATTCATCTTCCGAGAACGTCGTAGACTTAATCCTAAAGAAACCTTCCAAAAAAGAAGGCGCCGCAAAAGAAATCTTGCACGGTATAAACATGACATTACCACAAGGTTCTTACACAGCCTTTGTTGGTCCAAGCGGCTCCGGAAAATCAACAATTGCCCGCCTTATTGCCTCTTTGTGGGACGTAGATTCCGGCAGCATAAAAATTGGTGGAGTAGACATAAAAGATTTGTCTCTCGAAGAATACAACAACCGCGTTGCCTATGTAAGTCAGGATAACTTCCTCTTTGACCTTAGCGTTCGCGACAACATCCGTCTTGGACGCCAGGGCGCAACTGATGCAGAAGTAGAAGAGATTGCCAAGAAAGCCGGCTGCTACGACTTTATCATGTCACTCGAAAACGGCTTTGACACAATCGTTGGAGGAAGCGGTGCACACCTTAGCGGTGGCGAACGTCAGCGTATTGCAATTGCCCGTGCCATGATGAAGGATGCACCAATCGTAATTCTTGATGAAGCCACAGCCTATACTGATCCTGAAAACGAAGCAATCATCCAGAAGTCAGTTGCCCAGCTTGTAAAAGGCAAGACTTTGATTGTAATTGCACACCGCCTTTCAACAGTAAAGGATGCAGACAAGCTTTATGTAATTAAGGATGGTGTAATCGATTCGTGTGGAACACATGAAGAATTACTAAAGCAAAATGGACTTTATAAAAATATGTGGGAAGCACATGTATCGTCAAAGGATGAGTAGATTGTTATATGTGTCATGCTGAACTTGTTTCAGCATCCGTGGACCCTGAAACAAGTTCAGGGTGACAATCTCAGGAGAAAAATATGTTCGAAACTTTAAGAAACTTTTTTAGATTTTGTGACAAAGAAAACCGCAAGAAATTTTACGGTTCAATTATAGTTGGAATAGTTAATGCCTTTTTTATGGCATTGCGAATTGCCGCAGTTGCAGTAATGCTTCGCGGTGTTATTGGAACTGCAGTAGAAGGTCAACCCTTTGAAAAAAGTACAATCTGGATTTCATTTGCAATAATCTGTGTAAGCGTTTTAGGTGCCATCATTACCACAAAGTTTACATCAATGTGGCAGTGCGAAGGCGGCTACAGAACCTGCGCAAAAAAACGAATCGAAATTGCAGAGCATTTGCGCTACATGCCAATGGGTTACTTCAACGAAAACAGCCTTGGCGAAATTACATCAGTTACAACAAACACAATGGAAGCACTAAGCGATGTTGCAACCCGCGTTGTAATGATGGTTCTCAAAGGTCTTCTGGAAACAGTGTTCATCATCCTGATGATGTTTATTTTTGACTGGCGCATTGCTCTCATTGCCCTGGCAGGCTTTGCACTCTTTCAGTTTGTAAATGTGTTCCTGCGTCTTTCTGTAAAAGGAATCCAGGATCAAAAAATTAAAGATGACACAGAAGAAGTTGGAAAAGTACTTGAATACATTCAGGGAATTGCAGAAGTAAAGGCCTACAACATCAGCGGTGAACGCCGCAAAGATTTGAACAATGTTATAAACAAGCGTGTAAAAAGTCTTATAAAAATGGAATTACGCTTTATTCCTTTTGCAAACCTTCAGTCACTTGTAGCCAAACTCAGCGGCGTTGCAATTATGATTGCTTCCCTCTACTTCTATCTCAACGGAAGCATGGTTTTAGCTGACTGCTGTACAATGCTTGTTTGTGCCTTTATGCTCTTCAACGCCCTTGACGTAGGTGGAAACTTCTCGGCCTTGCTTCGCACAGTTGACCTTTGTGTTGAAAAAGCAAATAAGATTCTTGCTCTTCCTACAATGGATATAGAAGGTAAAACCTGTCACACTGATAACAGTGACCGTCACCCTGAACTTGTTTCAGGGTCTACTTCCACAGAGATGCTGAAACAAGTTCAGCATGACGATGCTCCTTTCCTCCAGGCAACCAACATCGACTTTGCCTACGACAAAAAGAAAATCATCGACAACATCTCCCTTACAATTCCGGAGCACACAACAACCGCAATTGTTGGTCCGAGTGGCGGTGGTAAAACAACCTTCTGTCATTTGCTTTCCCGCTTCTGGGATGTAGACAAGGGAACTGTCACCCTCGAAGGAAAAGACGTACGCGATTACAGCATGGATGATCTCATGAAAAACTTCAGCTTTGTTTTCCAGAATGTTTACCTGTTCCATGACACAATCGCAAACAACATACGTTTTGGCCAGCCGGATGCCCCAATGGAAAAAGTTATAGCCGCCGCAAAAAAAGCCTGCTGCCACGACTTTATCAGCGCCTTGCCAGACGGCTACGAAACTGTTATCGGCGAAGGTGGAGCAAGCCTTAGTGGTGGTGAACGCCAGCGCATTTCCATTGCCCGTGCCATCATGAAGGATTCTCCAATCATCATTCTGGACGAAGCAACTGCCAATGTAGACCCCGAAAATGAGCGCGACCTCATGCAGGCCATTAAAGAGCTCACTCAGGAAAAAACAGTCATCATGATTGCCCACCGCTTAAAGACTGTCCGCAATGCCAACCAGATTGTCGTAATAGACAAAGGCCGAATTGTAGAGCAGGGCAAACACGACGACTTAGTTAAACTTGGTGGAATCTACGCAAGGTTCATAGATTCCAGAAAAGAAGCAGTGTCATGGAAACTGTAATCTAATACGTGGATTGCCACGTCGCCCTGCGGGCTCCTCGCAATGACCGTCATTGCGAGGCCGGAGGCCGTGGTAATCTACAATTCTTTCTAAAAATTTCCCTTTTCCTAAATTCTGGTGTATAATAGACTACTATGAAAACAGGATCAGAATTATTTGAACATACAGTACTCATTGTTGATGACGAAGAGCTTAACCGCCAGATGCTGGCAAATATTTTGCAGGGTGAATACAAACTGCTTATTGCTAAAGACGGAAAGGAAGCGCTTGATAAAATAAGATGCGAAAAAGATAATCTTTCGCTGGTTTTGCTTGATCTTCTTATGCCAAACATGTCCGGTAAAGAAGTTCTTGAGGTTATGAGGAATGAAGGTCTGCTCCTTGAGATTCCTGTTGTTGTTCTTACTGCCGAAAAGGATTCGGAAGTAGAAAGCCTTAAGCTTGGTGCTGCAGATTTTCTTACAAAGCCTTATCACAGTGCCGAAATTATTCGTGCCAGAGTACGCCATTCCATAGAGCTTTTTGAAAATGCAAAGCTTATTCATGCAACAGAATTTGATAAACTTACTTATCTGTACAGCCCTGATTATTTCTTTGAGTATTCTTCAAAATTTGACACTGTTTATCCTGATACTCTGATGGATGCTGTTGTAATTAATTTTTCACACTTCCATCTTGTTAATGAATTAAAGGGCCGTCACCACGGAGATGAGGTTTTAAATGCAACTGCCGATGGAATTCGCGAGGTTCTTAAAACTCATAAAGGAATTGCCTGCCGCTATGATGCCGATACCTTCTATGTTTGCATAGAGCACCTGGATGATTATTACTGCTTTATAAGAGAAATTTCAAAGACCTTAACCTCTTTAATGAAGCCGTCAGAAATCCATCTTAGAATTGGTGTTTATTATGACGAAGGTAGAAACTATCTTATAAACCAGCGCTTTGATTATGCAGTTCAGGCTTGCAATGCCCTTAGAAATAAAAACGGAGAGGCTATCTGCTTTTATGATAAAAAGATGGCAGAGCAAAATGTTTTTGAAGCACACCTCCTGCAGGATTTTGAAGCCGCAATTGAACAGAAGCAGTTTAAGGTAAACTACCAGCCTAAGTTTAATATCACAAAATCTGTGCCTCATCTTTGCAGTGCAGAAGCGCTTGTAAGCTGGGAGCATCCGGAGCTTGGTCGTGTACGCCCGGATCTGTTCATCCCTCTGTTTGAAAAAAACGGACTTGTTACTCGTCTTGACCGTTACGTCTGGGAAGAAGCTGCAAAACAGATAAAAAAATGGAAGGAGCGTCTTAACGTTACAATTCCGGTTTCTGTAAATGTTTCTCGTGTTGATATTGCTGCTCCTGATATGACAGAGTTTATTACAAGAATTGTCCGCGAAAATGAATTAAAGCCGGAAGAATACATGCTCGAAATTACAGAGTCTGCCTATACCGAAGATTCCAAGCATATCATAGAAGTTGTAGAGGGTCTGCGTGCTCTTGGACATAAGATCGAAATGGATGATTTTGGTTCGGGCTATTCTTCGCTCAATATGCTTACTTCCATGCCTATTGATGCGCTCAAAATGGACAAGGCATTTATCCGTAATATCCAGCCTGGCAACAAGGATATGAAGCTTGTTGAACTTGTACTGAATATTGCAAAGAGCCTTGAGATTCCGGTAGTTGCAGAAGGTGTAGAAACCGAAGAAGAGCTCATGATGTTAAAGGCTGCCGGCTGCGACATCATCCAGGGCTACTATTTCTCTAAACCAATTCCTCCGGAAGAAATGAAGAAATTTGTGGAGAAGCGATGATAACACTAGAAAGCTTGCGCGCCTTTGGGGCGAGCGTAGATGCAGGCCTTGAACGCTGCCTGAACAAAGAAGACTTTTATCTTAAAATGGTAAACATGGCTCTTGCCGACCAGCGCTTTGCAGATCTTGAGTCTGCACTTGCCCAAAAGGATTACGACAAGGCCTTTGAAATATGCCATGCCATTAAAGGTACAACAGGTAACGTTTCTCTGGACCCGCTCTACAACGCTATCTGCGAAATGACCGAGCTCCTGCGCGCAAAAACCGACACAGATTATTCAGGTTTGTATAAAAAAATCATGGACCTTAGAAACGAAGTGTTGAATATGTAACGCAACCCCGTCATTGCGAGGCCGCAGGCCGTGGCAATCCACGTTTATGATTACCCCTCACACGAAACACCCATCATATGAATCATACCATAGCGCGTATATTCTTCGATATTTTCGATATATTGAAAAGCTGCTTTTTTAGACATTTTGTGGGTGATTATTTCGACAAAGGCATTTATTACTGTTGATGCAATAAAGTGAATTGTCATTTTGTCTATTTTTTTTGTTGAAACATTATTTTTGTACATCCAGTTAAAGGTTTGTTCGCAGTTTTTTGTGTAAAGCTCGCAAATTTCTTCCTGAAAGTGTTCGTGGGTGCTGCCTGCAGATTTTGTCAAAAGCAGGGTGAAAATGTCAAAATTATCAAAGATATAGTTTAAAAAGTTGTTTGTTTCCTGATTTTCTGCTTCAAAGTGTTCCTGCGAAACAGGACTCCCAAAATCAAGGTGATGTGCTGAGTCTGCAAGGGATACTGTTTTGACGGTTACGTCTATGGCATCGTCTACCAGGGCGCAGAAAAGTGCATCTTTGTCTTTAAAATGACGGTACATAGCTCCTGTAGTAACACCTGCGTTTGAAGCAATTGTACGCAACGAGGCGTTTGTAAAGCCCTTGTCCAGGAATTCGTTTTTTGCACTTTGGAGAATTTTACTTTTTGTTTCTATGGCTGATTCGCTCATGGGTTAAAAGATAACATTGTTATCAAATTTTGTCAAATTTTTCAAAATTCTATTGACAAGATAACACTGTTATCATTAAGATAACGGTGTTATCAAAAATGTTAGCACAAACTAACAAACAAACAAGGAGACATCATGCAAGTCAAGAAAATTAACGACTGGTTCGAAAAATTCGGTCGTTTTGAAGTAAAACATCGCTGGGGGTTCATTATAGGACTGGCAATCATAACAATTGTCTGCAGTCTTGGACTTTCACGGCTTAAGCTGGACAACGGAGAAGAAGACTGGTTTGACGACTGGGAAACTACAAAGTTGAATCAGGATCATTTTGAAAGTATTTTTGGTTCAACAGACAGCCTTCTGGCACACATCAAGGCAGACGACGTTTTTGATCCGGAAGTTCTGCAGATGATAGACGAGCTTGGCGACGAGCTTTTGAACAATGTTCCTTATGCCGGAAGTATTACTTCTCTCATGGAACTTTCACTTCCAATTGGTACAGAAGATGGTTTTGAAGTAACAAGTCCTTTTGAAGATGGAGTTCCAACAGACCCTCAGGAACTCGCAGAAAAAAAGGCCTTTATCTTGAGCCGTGAATCTCTCATAAACAACCTTGTCAGTGCCGACTGTACCGAAACCTGGCTCATCGTAAACCTTGAACAGTATTCGGAAGGTCTTGATGAAGCAATGAACAAAATTGCTCCACCTGCCATGGCAATTTTTACAGATCCAAAATACAAATCAGATAAATGGGAAATCCGTCCAGCCGGACTTTCATATACAGAATACGAAGAAGAAAAATCTATCGTAAGTCAGTGTATAAGTAGAATCGCTATAGGTTTTGTTGTAATGCTAATTTTCTTAATCATCTTTATACGCTCATTACGAGGGGTTGTAGTTCCTTCAATTGCAACAATAGGTGCTCTTTGTACAACACTTGGTGCTTCTGCCTGGATGAAC
>JAFYDO010000189.1 GCA_017544745.1 Treponema sp.
GGCCGATGCTTTTACTGGTCTTTCTAAATATATTTCTGAAGAGGCCAGCATCCGTTCCTGTGCTAAGTGCGAAGCAGCTTTGGTAAAGGCTCATCTTAAGCTCCGCGGTAAGTTGACTGATGAAGTGGCACGCAAACTCGACGACGTTGCTGCAAACATTGACCCTCAGGAAGTTTACACAGAAGAAGAAAAAACAAAGCACAATATCCGCGCTCTTGTAAACGTAATGAAAACTAAGGTAGACGCAGACATTGGTCCGCTCATTCACCTTGGTGCAACTAGTGTTGATATTCTGGACACAGCCCTTAGCTGCCGTATGCGCGATGTTACTCAGAATGTTGTGCTCCCAGAACTTAAAAAACTCGAAAATTATCTTTGCGATATTGCAGAACGTGAATGCGCAACTCCACAGGTTGGACGTACTCACGGACAGCACGCAGTTCCAATTACATTCGGTTGGTCTATTGCAGAATTTGTTAGCCGTCTTGGTAAATCAATTTTGAAGATTGAAGAATTGAGCAAGGGATTGGTTGGTAAGCTTGCAGGCCCAGTTGGTTCATACAACGGCCCAAGTATGATTGTAAAAGACCCTGAAGAATTGGAACGCACTTATGTAGGCTTCCTCGGTCTCCAGCCAAGTGAATATTCAAATCAGCTTGTTGAACCAGAATATGTTCTGCGCCTCTTGCTTGAGATGAATGTAGCATTTGGTATTATTGCAAATCTTGCAGATGACTTGCGTAACCTTCAGAGAAGCGAAATAGGCGAGGTTTTCGAGTACTTTGCAGCCACACAGGTTGGAAGCTCGACAATGCCTCAGAAGAGAAACCCTTGGAACAGCGAACACGTAAAGTCACTCTGGAAGGCAATGTGCCCACGCGTAATAACATTCTATATGGACCAGATTTCTGAACACCAGCGTGATCTTACAAACAGTGCAAGCCAGCGCTTTATTGCAGATTATGTAAGCGGCTTTACAATGGCAGTTGCACGTATGAACAGCGTTGTTAAGGGACTTCAGGCAGACAAAGAAGGCATGGCACGCAATCTTGAAAATGCAGGTGGTAAAGTAAAGGGTGGCGTACTTGCAGAACCAGCTTACATCCTTCTTGGCGAAGCAGGCTACAACGACGGCCACGAAATTATCCGTAAAATTACTCTGGAAGCAGAGCAGACAGGTAAGACCTTCTTTGAAGTTCTTAAAACTCATGAAAAAGAATATGCCGACATCACAGCTCAGCTCGAAAAGCTTGGAGTTGAAAATCCGGCTAACTTCTTTGAACACCCGTCAAACTACTGCGGACTTGCTGCGGTTAAATCAAAACGCCTCGCACAGAAGTACAAGGCGTTGATGAAATAGTCGTTTCCTGTGTCACCCCGAACTTGTTTCGGGGTCTTTTTTAAAAGTGACAAATCCTTTCCTGACATTCCTTATAAATAGCACTGGTCTTTTCAACAACCTCAGCAGGAATCTCTTTGATGTTAGGGTCGCCGGCAAGGTTGTGTTCCTTGAGCCAGTCGCGTACAAACTGCTTGTCGTAGCTTGCAGGGCTTCCGCCAACTTCGTACTTTGATGCATCCCAGAAGCGTGAGCTGTCCGGGGTAAGAACTTCGTCGGCAAGAACAAGGTCGCCGTTTTCATCAAGACCAAATTCAAACTTTGTATCGGCAATGATGATTCCGTTAGCTTTAGCGTGTTCGTAGCACTTCTTGTAAATTGCAAGTGCAGCCTGTTCAATCTTAGTTCCAAGTTCTTCGCCAAGATCATCTTTCATGTACTGCAAAGTTACGTTTATATCGTGGCCTTCTGCGGCTTTTGTAGAAGGAGTAACAATTGGTTCTGCAAGCTTTTCGGCCTGCTTGTATTCTTTATCAAACTTGTGGCCAAGGAATGGTTCACCGCGCTTGTAAGCTTCGTACATAGAACCAAACATATAGCCGCGAACAATTACCTCGTAAGGAATCATCTTGAGCTTTTTAACAAGAATTGTGCGTCCTTCAAATTCCGGTTTCTGGAATTCGGCTGGCATATCCTTAAGGTCGCTCGAAATCATATGGTTTTTAACAATGTCTTTAGTGTAATCAAACCAGAAGTTAGCAAGGGCATTCAAAACCTTTCCCTTGTCAGTAATCATAGTTGGCAAAATAACATCAAACGCAGAGATTCTGTCTGTTGTAACAATAACCATGCGTCCGTCTTCCAGATCATAAACTTCGCGAACCTTTCCGGAAATAATTTTTTTCATCTATATGCTCCCTACGTCATTGCGAGGAATGAAATGACGAAGCAATCTACGACTTCGGTTTGCAATGACATTTGCTGTAAATTATAACGATTTTGCATAAGGTTGTCACGGTCAAGTTTTTTCCCAATTTCTTCTAACCCGTGGTACAATATAATTATGAGCGACAAACTTTCAAGAAAATTTTATGCTTCGCTGACCATTTTTAGCTTGATTGGGCAGATTGCGTGGGTCATTGAAAACATGTATTTCAATGTGTTTATTTACAAGATGTTCCGTGCCAGTGCTGCGCAGATTTCTGTAATGGTTGCGGCCAGTGCAGTTACGGCGGCTGTGACTACGCTTTTGATTGGCGCGCTTAGCGATAAGGTTGGGCGGCGTAAGGTTTTCCTTTGTGCGGGATATGCCTTCTGGGGTGTTTCCATTTTGAGCTTTGGGCTTATTAAAATGGATGTACTTACAAAAATGACCGGCAGTGTTGTTGCAGCTGCGACCCTTGGCTGTAATATCGTAATCATTCTTGACTGTGTAATGACATTCTTTGGTTCTTCTGCAAATGATGCGTGTTTTAATGCCTGGCTTACCGATATGGGCGACGAAACCAACCGCGGAAAAATCGAAGGTATTAATGCAATGATGCCGCTGCTTGCAGTTCTTGTTGTGTTTGGAAGCTTTATGTCGTTTGATCTGGACAAGGCAGAATCGTGGACGGGCATTTTCTTTATAATTGGTGGAGTTGTGATTATAGTCGGCGGCCTTGGATTTTTCCTGATTGATGACAGTAAGTCGCGCGAGCTCCTCAAAAATGCACGCGAGGAAAATTCTCACTACTTTAAAAATATTTTCTACAGCTTTAAGCCATCGGTAATTAAACAGAATTATATGCTTTATGTAATTCTTGCGGCGTTTGCGGTATTTAATATTTCGATTCAGATTTTTATGCCGTATCTGATTTTGTATTACGAACAGAGCCTTAAGCTTACTAATTACGTGCTTATCATGGCGCCAGCAATTATTGCAGCTGCAATTGTTACGCTTTTTTATGGCCGCGTTTACGACAAGTTTGGTTTTGAAAAATCTGTAATTCCTGTTGTTGCTACTCTAATGCTGGGCTACGTTTTTCTGTACTTCTTTACAAACATTGTACTTGTATTTATAGGCTCGCTTTTGATGCTTTCGGGATTCCTTTCGGGCATGGCAGTTTTTGGGGCAATGGTACGCGACAACACTCCACAGAATAAAACCGGAATGTTCCAGGGCGTCAGAATTATTGCCCAGGTTTTGATTCCCGGAGTTATTGGTCCTGCCATCGGTGCTGCCGTTTTGAAAAATGCAGATAAGATTTCTAACGGCGACGGAACCGAATCTTTTATTCCTAATCACAATATTTATCTTGCAGCATTTATTGCAGGGCTGTTTATTTTCCTTGCTGTCTGGGGTGTTTCGTGTCTAAAAAAGAAGAATTCAACAAATTAAAAGTCAGACCGGAATATGGCGGAGTTGTGGGTGAAGTACCTTTTGCAAAGTATCCGCGTCCGCAGCTCAAGCGTGATTCGTTTTTTAATTTGAACGGTAAGTGGGATTGCGGACAGGTTGTTCCGGGGGCCCTTCGACAAGCTCAGGGACCCCAAGTGTCATTGTCGGGCTTGACCCGACAATCTTATAACACCAAATTTTCTCTCCCTTCCAATTTTATCAAAGACCGGGTGCTTTTAAACTTTGGTGCTGTGGATCAAATAGCCACAGTTTTTATTGACGGGCAGAAGGTCGGTGAACACGAAGGCGGCTACACTCCGTTCAGCTTTGATATAACTGAGTTTCTTTCGGCAGACAATCCACATAAAATCCAGGTTGATGTTGTGGACACGCTGGATCACAAATACCCGTATGGCAAACAGAAAAAAAATCGTGGCGGAATGTGGTATACTCCGGTTTGTGGAATCTGGCAGACCGTTTGGATAGAAAGTGTACCTGCCAGCTATATAAGGGGACTCAAAATCACTCCGGACCTGCAGGGCATTCAGCTCAAAATTGACGGTGACGACGACACATACAAAATCCAAATCAAACCGCGAGAAAACGGACAGGGCAGTGAACAAATCCTTACCACCTGCGAAAAATCCCTCTACATCAAAATAGAAAATCCAAAGCTTTGGTCTCCCGAAGAACCAAACCTTTATGACATAACAGTAAAAGGCTCGCAGGACACCGTTCAAAGTTATTTTGGCCTCCGCACACTGGGAATCGCACCGGACTCCGACGGCTACCAACGCCTTCTGCTCAACGGCAAACCATATTTTTTTAACGGCGTTCTGGATCAGGGCTACTGGCCCGAAGGAATCTTCTTGCCAAACTCAGAGCTCGGTTGGGAAAGCGACATTCTTGCAATGAAAAAGCTTGGCTTTAACACCCTGCGAAAGCACATAAAAATTGAACCCGCAAATTTTTACGAAGCCTGTGACCGGCTTGGAATGATTGTCTTTCAGGATTTTGTAAACAATTCTGATTATTCATTTTTGCACGATACAGTTTTGCCGACAGTTTTCCCGCGCCTTTGCGACAAAGGTTTTTTCAAAGACAAAAATTATCACAAGTCCCCGGAAA
>JAFYDO010000190.1 GCA_017544745.1 Treponema sp.
CGGAGTGATTTCTTCGGCGGCTTTTTCGATTGACTGAACACTGTTCATGATTGAACCGAATACAGCAGCTTCTGTAGAACTTGCTCCGTAATATTCTTCGTCAAAAGGACCTGGAACAGAAGCACAGGAAGTAAAGGCGCTAAGCATAAGAGCAGCAGCGGCGGCACAGATTACAGATATTTTTAAGTGTTTCATTCTTCTGCACCTCCATCATTAAGCTGACCCTGATGCGCAAAGACTACAGCAGTCTCAGTATCTGCACCGAGCGATTCGATGTAATCTACAATGTCAAAATTTACTTCGAACTGTTCTGCGTAAACTGCTTCGATTGTAGAATTAAAGCCCTTTCCTGCAAGTGCAATTTCGTCTGCATCGGCAGAAGCAGCATTATTCTTGTCTTTGATTTTCTTGGAAGTGAGGGCAGATGCAGGGAGCCAGCCTTCTACAGAAGTATCATCTGCAAGCTGAACATACATCCAGTTTTTTTCTGTTTTGATTACGTTTACAGCCGAAGCATATTCTGCAGTACCAACCTTCTTGGAAGAAGAAGCAGGCTTTGCTTTAAGTGGAGCAGCCTCAAGCGTAACATACATGGTTTTAGCTTTGGAAGCACCACAAAGAGGCGCTACCAGACCAAACAATAGCGACAGTATTGTCAGATTTCTAATTAATTTTTTCATGATATAATTATAACATATAATTTGGCCTAATGGTAACATTTTTTTGTTATGGGTTGCGCCACAAAAAATAAAGTAGATATTTTTTTTTATGTGTAGTATAATTTTTGTATCATGAAGAAGGTTTTGATTATTGACAGCCATCAGCTTTTCAGAGATTTTCTGAAGCAGAAATTGTCTGTTGATCAAGTAGAAGTAGTTCTTACACAGGAAAACAGAGACTCTTATCCTAAGATGCTCACGGTTCTTCCAAACTTAATCATTCTTGATATGAGCGAAGACCGCGTAGAAGAAATGGCTTTTCTTGAAAAAAAGATTAACGACCCTAACACTGCAAACATTCCGGTAATCATTACTGGTCCTACTGCAGAAAAAAGCAGCATTGCTTCTCTTGCAAAATACGGCGTAATCAAATACTTTGCAAAGCCTATTCAGTTTGATGTTTTCTTTGAAGCAATTGGTCACGTTCTTCACAACCCTCTTTCGATGGATACTACTCCAAGCGTTCTGGACCTTCACCGCAACAACAGCATTATCTTTATTGAACTTGCAGTAGGTCTTAACCGCGAAAAGATTGCCCTGCTTCAGTATAAGCTTACAGAAATGATTGAAACCGAGGAAATTGAATCTCCAAAAATCCTCATCATGCTTACAAACCTGGAGCTTACCTTTGTAGACGGCTTTAATCTGGAATTTCTTCTGGATAATATTCTTGCCTGTCCTAAGGTTCACACAAAATATGTAAAGATTCTTTCGCTCAGTCCGTTCCTCAAGGAATTCCTGGACGGTCACGAAGCATATAACGGCATAGAGATGTCAAACAATCTTCCTAAGGTTTTGAATTCGCTCATTGATACAACAATCACTTCCAGCGTTTCTGACCTTATTACAGACCGAATCCTTACCTCTTCTTATCTTGATGAAGATTCAAGCTCTGTAGAAACACGCTTCTTCTCTGATACAAACTCGGACCCAGAAGCCCTTAAGCAGGCAGATGGAACCGTTCTTAATATTGCAATTATAGACTCAGACCTTCAGTCTCTGGCAATGTCAAAGCAGGCCTTTGAAAACTTTGGCGCAAACTGCTCTGTATTCCAGAACGGCAAGGCCTTTATGGATTCCTATGCACCGGAAAAATACAACCTCATCATTCTTGATGTAATTCTTGTAGACAATATGGGACTCAATATTCTTAATGCTCTTAAGAACCGCTATGATGCTCCACCGGTAATTGTTTACACACAGAGCCTGCAGCGAGACTGGGTTGTAAAAATCCTTAGTTCGGGTGCAAAGAGTTACCTTGTAAAACCGCTTAAGCCTCAGGTGCTTGTTCAAAAATCACTGGCACTGCTCAAGGGCGACTTTTAATACGGCAGGAATATGACAAACACAAAAATTAACCTTCATACTCATTCAAGCTTTTGTGACGGCAAAAACACCGCAGAAGAAATGGTGCAGAGTGCTATTGAACACGGACTTACCGTTCTTGGTTTTTCGGGACACTGTATGTATCCGCTGGACCCCGAATTTTACAGGCCTGTAGATAATGTATGGCACATGCAACTGGCTTCAATTGATGCCTACGCTGCAGAGATAAGACGGCTGGCTCAAAAGTACGAGGGTCAGATTAAAATCCTTTTGGGCTTTGAGGCTGATTACTTTTGTTCTGCCCGTTACGGAGAGGCGGTTCCGGACAAGACTGCTTACGGAAAGTTTGCTCCTGATTATCTTATTGGTTCAGTTCATTTTATAAACGCTTCGGACCAGGAGTTTGGATTTTATACTGTTGATAACAAAGCAGAGTGTGTGGGCGAGGCGCTGGAGCGTTTTTACAAAAAGCCCGACGGAACCATAGACGGAAGAGCTGCAGTCTGTGATTATTTTGAAGCAGAACGACAGATGCTTGAACGCGGCAATTTTGAAATTATGGGCCACCCAGATTTAATCCGATTGCGCAACACTACCCTCAACTTTTTTGATGAAAATGACGGATGGTACAAGGAGCAGCTTAAGCTTACTGCAAAGGCCGCCGCAACCGCTGGTGTAATTGCAGAAATAAATACAGGCGCAGTTGCACGTGGTCTTATGAAAGAGCTGTACCCCTCCCCGCAGTTTCTTGAATATCTTAAGGCGGCGGGCGTTCCTGTCTGCATAAATACAGATTCTCACAAAACAGACACTATTGATTTTGGATTAGATTCTTCTATGGCGTATGCAAAAAAAGCAGGGTACGATGAATTATCATACCCTGTTGAAGGAAAAATTGTTCATATAAAACTTTAGTCATCCCGAACTTGTTTCGGGATCTACGTAGATGCTGAAACAAGTTCAGCATGACAGTACTCTTAGCGGTTCTTGCGTTCTTCGGCGCTTGCGCAATTAACGCACATCAATGCCCAAGGTACAGCTTCGAGGCGGCCCTTTGGAATATCTTTACCGCATTTAATGCAGCGTCCGTATTTGTTCTGGTAGATTCTATCCAGACTGTTATCAATCTGCTGAAGGCGTTTTGCATCCTGAGCACCAAGTGCAGTAAGCAGTGTGCGGTCAATTGCATCGGCAGCAACGTCTGCTTCGTCTCCGGATTCAACTGTTTTTACCAGTTCCCTCATATCGTCACTTTGTCCGGCTAAGGACTCTAAGATTGTTTTTCTTTGATTCAACAGCTCTTTCTTCATTTTTTCGATAAAAGCCTGATCCATAATTTTTTCTCCCGTGTTGTTTATTTTTAACGTTTTGTATATACTAATATAATAATATAAATGCAAAACCGTAAAAACACAAACA
>JAFYDO010000191.1 GCA_017544745.1 Treponema sp.
AAGCGGCGCAATTCCGAAACAGGCGAACTTGAATATACAGTTACTCAAAGTATTTACAAAGGCTGGGACGAAGTTTCTGCTTCTATTCTTGCAAGTGCAGCTACAACAATTGTTGTATTTATTCCTATTGCCTTGCTCGGCGGTTTGATAGGTAGCGTGCTTCATGCTGTTGCAGTTACAATTATCCTTGCAATTTTTTCTTCGTTCCTGGTTGCTGTAATTATTGTTCCATATCTTCTCAAGCTGTTTTTGTCAGAGGAGGGGCCTAAGCTTCGCACAAAGCCTCGTACCTTTGATCGTGTAATGGAAAAATTTGAACGCGGTTACAGAAAAGTTTTAACGTTAGCTTTGGCTAACAGAGGCTTTGTCGTAATGGTAGCAGTTTTCCTTCTTGTGTTCTCGGGCTTTATAGCACTGCGTCTTGGAATTGCTTTTATTCCTTCTACCGACTCTGGAGATTTTTATATTTCTACAGAATTCCCAATGGGTACACAGAAGGAACAGACACACGAAAAAATGCTTGTGGCTCAGGAGCTGCTTTATCAGTACGTTCCAGAAATTGATAACGTTGTAATTTACGAAGGCCAGGGAGATTCTTCAAACTTTACGTCAGTGTCTACACCTCATGCTACATATACCCACGTAGTTCTTGTACCTGTTTCAAAACGCAAGCGCGATGTTCACGATATCATGCTGCAGATTCAGCAGATATGGTCTGCAGTTTTGCCGGATTCTAAAGTTAGTGTTCAAAACGGTGGTTTTGATAAATTAGTTGGTTATGTTTCTGATGGCGGTGGTTATGGTATTACTCTTATATCCGAAGACCTTGATGTGCTTTATGAAACTGCAGTAAAAATCAAGGAGCATCTTGAAAGCGATCCTGAAGTTATTACCGCAAAGCTGGATACAGATTTTGATACTTCAACAATGATTATTGATATGAGTCAGGAATATTTGAGCTCACTTGGAATTACCAGTTACGAAGCAGGAATTACTTCTGCAATTTTATTCCAGGGAATGGACTGTGGACGCTATAAGGATTTGGAAAGCGGCAGGCGTTATGATTTGAAAATCACTTCAAACATAACTGATAAAAATATTACACCCGATGATATTTCAAATCTGCAGATTGTAACTCAGAACGGACAGAAGGTTTCTTTTGCAAATCTTTCGGATATCAAGGTTGAAAAATCAATTTCGCAGATAAACCATTCTGACCGCGCAAAAAAAATTACAGTTACAGCGTCCCTTGTAAGCGAAGATACTAGTGGAGTTTCGCAGCGAGTAAATCAGTTTATTGCAAAAAATCCTTTGCCAAACGGCGTTCATTCAAAGGCAGGCGGTATTATGGCGCTCATCGGCGATATGATTACACCTATGCTTTCTGCGCTGATTATAGCGATTTTCCTTGTTTACACCGTAATGGTAATTCAGTTTGAAAAATTCCGTCAGCCGCTTTTGATTATGGTTACAATACCTTTCTGTCTTATCGGTGTTGTAGGCGGACTTTTAATGTTTGGTTCTACAGTTAATCTTCTGTCTCTGCTTGGTTTAATTTCGCTTGCGGGTGTTGTCGTTAATAACGGTATTATTCTGGTTGATTATATAAACCAATTGCGCGCCCAACGACGCCTGGTTCTTGCAAAAGCAAAGGGTTATCAGGATAAGGATGGAGACTGGCACATTGATTTGACTGCATCGGAAGAAGAAGAGCTTCTTAAGACATCTGTACTGGATGGAGCTGCCAGCCGTATCAAACCAATTTTAATTACAACGCTTACAACCCTGCTTGGCGATATTCCAATGGCTCTTTCCAAGGGCGAAGGTTCTGAGCTTTATGCCTCCATGGGTCAGGCTATTGCGGGCGGACTTTTGACATCGACCTTAATCACGCTGGTTTTAATTCCAGTGATTTATTATATGAGTGAAAAAAGAGGTGTATATGAAACGAATTAATTTGATTTTTATTATGACAGCTGCACTTTTCCTGACCGGCTGCTACTCAGTCTTCAACGGCGGAACCGGAGGGCTTATCGTAGATGCAGAAAGCATGGCTTCTCCAAAGCGCGGAATTGCAAATGTTGATATTTACGCTTATACAAGTCGCAGCACCAGAGATTCAGATTTTAAAGCCTGGAAGGAAGGAACAGTTTTTGCTCCGTCAAATACTTATTACGGACACACTTCTACCGACAACAACGGAAATTTTACAATTTCAAAAATTGTCTGGAAGGAAGGCAAGCCGGACTTTGGCAAAGACGCCGATTTTACGACAATCTATCTTTTGTATTATCACGAAAATTACGGGCTTACTAAGGACGAAACT
>JAFYDO010000192.1 GCA_017544745.1 Treponema sp.
TACAGTAACTCTGCCACGTCTGTCCGGTGCAATTGGAGCAGCCTGCATTCCGGTTTTTCTTTTCTGCTTTTTTAGCTTTATGATTGTGCTGCTCTTTTCCCCGCCTGGAACAACTACGCTTGAGGTGGAGCTTTATCACAGTGTGCGTACAACTTTGGATATGGGAGCCGGTGCACGGATTGCTGTGGTCGAAACCTTTTGTGCACTCTGGGTTGTTTTTTTATACAGCTATGTAGTGCGCAAAAATCAGGGTGGGGTAGAAGGACTTTCTTTTGCTGCAAGTCCTCGCTGTAAAATTGGTAAAGCAGATTTTTGCCCGCGTGGACGGCGCGCCCTGGAAATTGTTTTTTTTATATTTCTTGCAGTTTTGATTCTTTTGTTTTTTGCAGGTTCTGGTCTTGGTGTTCTGGTGAGTGCCTTTACCCAGAAAAAGCAGAATGTAGAAGTAACAGGCTTTACAAACTTTAAAACGCTTTTTGGTGCCGTGACTTTCTGGAAGTCTCTTGGAAATTCCATAGGCGTTGGGCTTTGTACAGCAACACTGTGCTGTATTCTTGCTTTTGTTTATTCTGTAATTGTGCGCATGAAACGCCGTCAGAATGTAATTGCGCTGCAGATGATTCCTCTGCTTCCAATGGCTATTTCTTCTGTTGTTATTGGCTGGGTGCTCGGAATGATTTTTGGCGGAACTGTTTTTGCACTTGTTGTGTGCCAGACTCTTTTATACTGGCCGGTTGCTTACAAACAGATTCAAAATGGTTTGAACCAGCTTACCGATGATACACAGAACGCAGCCTTTATGCTTTCACGCGGAGGCCTGGATTGTGCCCTGCGCTTTTATCTGCCTTCGTGCCGCCGTGTTATGTTTACAGCCTTTTGTTACTGCTTTGCCATGAGCCTTGGAGATGCAACCCTGCCGCTTGTGTTAGCTATTCCTAACTTTTCGACACTTGCACTATACACCTACCGTCTTGCAGGTGCGTTTAGATTTAATCAAGCCTGCGCCTGTGCAGTAATAATTGTTTTATTAATGGGGTCCCTGAGCCTGTCGAAGGGTCATTTATTATTCAGGAGGAATAAATGAGTTATTTCAAAGTCCAAAACATTCATAAAACCTGGCCCACTGTTACCGTGGATTTTTCTCTTGAATGCCAAAAGGGCACTATGACCTGTCTGCTTGGCCCAAGTGGCTGCGGTAAATCAACTGTGTTGAATATTATTGCAGGGCTGGAAAAAAATGATGAGGAGCCCTTCGACAGGCTCAGGGACCGCAATGATAACAACAGGGACCGCAATGATTTCATCATAGAACTCGACGGAATCCGCATAGAAGCTCTTCCTCCTGCGCGCCGGGGAATAGGCATGGTGTTTCAATCAGGCGCGCTGTTCAATCATCTTACTGTTGGGGACAATGTTGCGTATGGTCTTATTTCGCAGGGAATGAAAAAACGGCAGGCCCGTACACAGGCTGCAGAATATATAAAGCAATTTGATTTAGACGGCTTTGAAAATCGTATGCCGCAAACCTTGAGCGGTGGTGAAAAACAACGGGTTGCACTTGCAAGAACGCTTATCACAGAGCCAAAGCTTGTGCTTTTGGACGAACCTTTTTCGGCACTGGATACAGAGCTTCGTCACCGCATGGCCGAATGGTTACGCGAGCAGCAAAAAAAATTGGGCTTTACTGCCATCATGGTTACCCACGATCAGACAGAAGCCCAAACTGTTGCTGATAAAATTGTTAGAATGTCATAGTCCAGCTCAAAGCAATTCTGTTAAAGAACCACTCTCTGCCGGCATAAGTAAGATGAGATTCAAACTTGGAATCTGTGTGTTCTTCTTTATAGCTTCTTCTGCTTGAAAAACCAAACAGAACTGCAAGACTGTGATTATCATCTTCGCCAAAGGTAAACTGCATCAAAGGACTAATGCTAATAGTCTTAAACGAACCCTTGTAGTTTTTGTACAAAGCAGGATTGTAGTCATCATCCTTGTAGTGGCCTTCGATTTCGGTAAGAATACCAACTCTGCTCAAAGCCAAAGGCATCTGGTAAGCAAGTACAATATTCTGATAGTTCTGCCAGCCGTTCGCTTTGTTGCCGGAACACTGCCATTCCCAGATTTCTCCATTTTTAATACCAGAGATTGCAGAATAGTATGCCTGGTAAGTATACATAACCTGAACATGAGACCAGTCGCCTTCTATGAGAGCGCCGGTATCAAACTGAAAAGTTCCCTGTACATAATATTTTGTAAACCAGTTCTGGAAAGGCTTGAGGTTGTCGTAGCCGTCTACACCATTGTAAACTGCCATACCCTGGAGCCCACCAATGTTCCAGCCAGTTCCAAGCTTTGCTCCTGTTTCAAAAACCAGGAATGGAAGCGGTGTAAAACTGATTTTAGTTTCTGGTGCAATAGAAACCGGCGAAAGTTCCAGATTGATTTTTACTTTGATATTTGCGTCCGACAAAAGCCAGTGCTCTCCAAGCGGGGTAGGAATTGTGTAGCCAAGCGATCCTGTAGCACGTCCCTCGACACCACCGTAAACTCCGGTCAAAGGTGCAAAATGGGTATCCCCAGCAATAAAATCCGATTTTGGATAAAACGCAAAATCTACCGTCAGCGATTTTGTACTTTCAATGTCCGCACAAAAAGCATTTAGCGAAATTAAAGCACAAAGAACAAAGAAAAAGTTTTTCTTCATGTTCATGTTTTTCTCCTTAATATATCATTGTACCAATTCCGCGGTCGCTGAACATTTCGATAAGCAGGGAATGTGGGACACGGCCATCTATAATGTGTGTACGTGGAACGCCGCCGGACAAGGCTACTTCGCAGCAGTCGATTTTTGGGAGCATGCCGCCGGAGAGGATGCCGGTTGCTTTTAATGAACCAATTGCAGTGCGTTCTATGCGTTTAATCAAAGTTGAAGGATCGTCTATATTGCGTAAGATTCCCGGGACGTTTGTAAGCTGGACAAATTTTTCGGCATGCAAAGCTACTGCAATTTTGGCAGCGGCTGTGTCGGCATTGATGTTGTAGCGGGCATCGTCGCCCTGTTCGCCAAGAGCTACTGTGGAAACAACAGGAATAAAGCCTTCGTCCAAAAGGGAGTTCAAAATTTCGGGATGAACTTCGGTAACTTCTCCAACATAGCCAAGGTCTTTTTCGGTTTTCTTTGCACGCAGGAGGCCTGAGTCTACGCCGCTAAGTCCAACAGCTTTTCCGCCTTTCTGGAGCAGAATACCAACAATGTCCTTGTTCAATTTTCCGGTCAAAACCATCTGGACAATTTCCATAGTTTCGCCGTCAGTGTAGCGCAGGCCGTCTACAAACTTGCTTTCCTTGCCAACGCGCTCGAGCATGTGATTAATTTCTGGGCCACCGCCATGTACAAGCACAACCTTAATTCCAATTGTGTTCAAAAGAACAATGTCTTCCATAACGGCCATTTTGAGTTCTTCGTTGAGCATGGCATTTCCGCCGTATTTTACAACGACAACCTTGCCGCACCAGTTCTTAAAATATGGCAGAGCCTGAACAAGTACCTCAGACCACTGCTCTGTAGTTATCTCATTTCCCATAATTATGTCCTGTAATCTCCATTAATTTTAACATAGTCATACGTAAGGTCGCAACCCCACGCGGTACCACTTGCATTTCCTTCGCCACACTGAACAAGAATCTCTACGGCCTGTTCAGACATGATTTTCTTGGCAAGCTCTTCGTCAAAGTCTGTCGGAACTCCGTCCTTATAAACCTGAACAACGTTGTCGCCGTGAACTTCAAAGTTGTCGTAGTTTTCAAAGTAGCGGTTGGCTCCGGATTTGCTTGTAAACCAGATGCTTGTTTTTTCCGGGTCAAACTCAATAGGGCTGTAACCCATAGCACAAAGGAAACGTCCAAAGTTTGCATCTGCTCCAAACATCGCAGCCTTTACCAAAGAAGAACAGATAATTTCTTTTGCGAGTGCGCGTGCACTTTCAACACTGGCTGCTCCGTGAACATTGCATTCTACAAGTCTGGTAGCGCCTTCACCGTCTGCAGCAATTTTCTTAGCCATAACGGTGTTCATCTTGTTGAGCGCTTCGAGGAAGGCATCGTAGTCTGCACCAGGGCCTGTAATCTCGCTGTTTCCTGCCATTCCGTTTGCCATGATAATGAGGGTGTCGTTTGTAGAAGTGTCTCCGTCTACGCTTACGCAGTTGTAAGTTCCCTCGATAGAAGAATGCAATGCCTTGTCCAGCATCTGGCTGGAAACTGCACAGTCAGTTGTAATAAAGCTGAGCATGGTTCCCATATTGATATGAATCATTCCAGAGCCCTTGCACATTGTTCCCATGCGGCAGGTTTTTCCTCCCACCTCAAACTCAACTGCACACTCCTTGTAGTGAGTATCTGTAGTCATAATTGCAACACGAGCTTCTTCATGGCCCTTTTTGCTCAAGCCTGCTTTTAGAGTTTCAATGTTATTTTCAACCTTGGTTACATCAAACTGAGCACCAATTACGCCTGTTGAATAAACCATTACATCTTCTGTTTTAATTCCGAGTGCTCCGGCAGCTGCTTTAGCCATGCGCAAAGCATTTTCTGCACCCTGAGGTCCTGTACAGGTATTTGCGTTTCCGCTTATTTCAATAGCAGCCTGTGCTTTTCCGTCTGCAAGGTGCTTCTGGGTAATCTTTACGCTTTCTGACTTTACCCGGTTTTTTGTAAAAACGCCTGCTGCGTTACATGGAACTTCTGAAAAAACCAGAGCAGTATCGTTGATTTTGCGGCTTGCTTTAATTCCTACGCGCATTCCGTTTGCTGTAAAGCCCTGTGGTGCGCACACACCGCCGTCAATAAATTTCATAAAAGCACCTCCTGTTATGCATAAATATGCAATGATAGTGAATAATTATACAGTAAGAAATGGGCTTTGTATAGACATAAGTCGTAGATTGCCACGGCCTGCGGTCTCGCAATGACGACACGCTGTCAGCAAAAAAAGAATGACTTATTTTCAATAATATAGTATAATAAAATGTGTGTACTTTAAATTTGGGTGAAATAGACGCTGTTGCGTTTGATATAGACGGGACCCTGTACAGAAACAAAGAGTTTTATACAAGGGTGTTGCCGCATTATCTTGGCAATCTGCGCTTTTTCAAAAAGTATAACCAGGTAAGAAAGGAGCTTAGGGCTAATCCGCAGAACAAGGATGGCTACAAAGATCTTTTTGCGGTTCAAAACAGTATGCTTGCAAAAAAGCTTTGCTGTACAGATGAACAGGCCCGGGAGCTGCTGGACAAAATTGTATACTCCGGCCTCAAAAAATACTTTGCCAGAATTAAGGTTTGTAAGCACGCACCTGAGTTCATAGAGCATCTCAGGAAAGAAGGAAAAAAAATAGCGCTGCTGTCGGATTTTCCTCCCGAACAAAAAGGGGAAATATGGGGGATAAAAGCCAGCTGCGACGTTATTTTGGGAACCGAAGAAATTGGTGCACTTAAACCTTCTGTTAAGCCCTTTACTGTGCTTGCAGAAAAGCTTGGGGTACCCGCAGAACGCATTCTTTATGTTGGAAAC
Organism: Treponema sp.; assembly: GCA_017544745.1. The sequence goes on from JAFYDO010000192.1 coordinate 5,572, forward strand.
AGCCACGCCTACGATGTGGAAACTCCTGCTTCCATAGGAATGAAAACTGCCTGGTTCATTCCAAAAATCAAGGGACGGTTGGGGAGCCGTTCAAAGGTTGCAGACATAACCTTCTGGGATTATGCGCAGCTGGAAAAAACACTGTTTAATAAAAACTAACATAAATTGGGTGGGGAATAAAAAGTGGAAATCGTAATTTCAATTCTCATTGCATCTGTAATATCTCTTGGCATTTCAATTTATTTTCACGAGATGAGCAAGAAAAATAATGCCATGGAAAAAGTTAAGCATTATGCAGATGTACGAACAAAAGACATGGACGAATCCTTTAAGGAGCTGGAAAAACGCTTTAATATTCTGATTGCAGAATTTGATTCACGCCAGACCCAGGCAAATGCTGCAGTTAAACTTCTTGGAAAGCAGCAGGATGAATTCAATCAGAAAATCAAGAGTCTGGACACCAGCATAAAATCGGTTCAGCATATCGAAGATAAGATAAACAGTTATTCGTCACTTTTGAACGACCTTGATGAAATGGCAGGACAGGTAGAAGAAAACCTCCTGCGCATTCAGAAGGAAAGCACCATTGTAAACAAACTCAACGACCGTCTGGACAAACAGCAGCAGACTGTAGACAATATCGACAAAAAAATCCCGCAGATTTCGGAGCATTTTTCCAAGGAAAACGAAGAGCAGCTTAAGGCTGTTGGAACCACCCTCCTTGATGAATACAAAAACTATGCAAACAAGATTGCGGCAGAAATCAAAAAGTCTCAGGCAGAAGCAGAAGAAGCACTTGCAAAAATCAAGCAGCAGATTCAGGATGCATACAATCAGGCTGCAGCAAAAGCAGAGTCTCTGGAGAATACAGCCTTTGATCATTTGAGCCAGCAGGCAACAGAACGTTCAGAACGCTATATTGCAGAACTCAAGGCACAGAACGACCAGCTGGATTCAAGAATAACAAAGGAATTCAAGGAATCGGAAACAAAGCTTATTGGCGAAATAAAGGCCGACCTTACAAAGATGAACGACAACTTTCAGCAGAGCATCGAAAAAATCAGTACCACCTACAACACAAAGGTCGAAGATCTTCACAACAAATACAATACACAGCTTGATTCAGTTGCAGGCAAAAACGAAGGAATTATTTCCAAGCTCGAAGCTCAGTTCAACAGCGACTTTACCCGCATAGATCAGAAGTGCAAATCGGATCTGGAAAAAATAAGTCAGCGCTACGAAGAAAACTACAGCACCCTTACACAAAAGTACGATACAGATTATCAGAATCTTTCTGCAAAATATGATGACGAGGTTGCAAAAATCTCTCAGAAATATGACAGCCAGCTTGGATCAATCGGTGCCAAGGGTGACAAAGAAATATCTGACATCGAAGCAAGAATTACTGCAGATATTACAAAGCTCAAAAATGATTACACCAAATCCTTTGATACTGCAACTGCTGTAAACAACAAAAAGATAAATGAATTCAACGAATCGTTTGTTGCAGAACATCAGAAGCTCAAGGAAGAATACGAAACTGCAATTACACGCCTTGCTCAGGAAAGCACAGGAAAAATCATTGACCTTGAAAACGGTGTAAAATCTGAGCTTGATAGAATAAGCAGCGAAAGCAACGCCAAGATCGAAAGTCTTGAAAACAGCGTTAATACAGAAATTGCAGAATTCAGTGATGAATGCAAGGAACAGATCAACGGACTTCAGAACGAATACAGTCACGATCTTAATGAATTCAAAACCGATATCAGCTCTCGTCTTGATGCAGTTGAAAATGAATACGAGAGCAAGACCTCTACACTCGAAGCAAATATTCAGGAGCTTACCGAACGTTACGGAACTCAGGAGGAAGGACTTCAGAAGGTATTTGGCGAACGCCTCAATGCGCTTGATGAAGACTACAAACAGAAGATTGCCGAAATCAGAATGTCTCTGGAAGACAGTATCAAAAAGTGTAATGAGACAACAGAATTCCTTAAGCATGATGTAGACGGAAACTCAAAGAGTCTGGAAACAATTCAGTCGGAGCTGGACGAACAGATCAAAGTTATGCAGGAACGCTACTCAGGTCTTTACCGCGAAGCTCTTGCAAGTGCAGACCAAAAAGAAAAAGAAGCGCTTGATAACTTTAATACTGCAGTAACTCAGAAGGTTGATGAGTACGAAGGACTTATTCAGCAGAAGATTGATTCGCTGGAAGAAAGCATTACAGAAAAAATCAGAAATATTTCTCTGCAGTCAAGTAACTCAATTCACGAAGCAGAAACTGCTATTGCAGATTTGCAGAAGGAATGTACTGCTGCAAATACACGTGCAAACGAACTCCAGCCGGAGCTTGAAGCAAAGGTTAAGGATATCGTAAAAGAAATAGAAGACTTTAAGACCGACACAGAAATTAAGCTTAACAACATGAACAAGTACATTTCTGATTCTGTTAAGCGTTCTGTTGCAGAGAGCGAGCAGAAGCATCTTAATATTCTTGAAGGAATTGACGAGCAGCTTTGTTCTTACAAAAAGGATATTGAGCACAAGCTTACTCAGATTGAAAACAGCGGTGCCGATATAGACACCCTGGAAAAGAGTCTTCGTTCTGCAATGCAGGAAGTTCAGAACCGCGTGCTTGGAGACTTTGATGAATTTACCAAGGAACAGCAGAAACGCCACGAAGACTTTTCTACACAGATTAAGCAGGATTCCGAAACAATTGAAACCCGCCTGCACGAAATTGACAAATCCCTGGATGAGCTTAAGGCAACTGCAACCGGCAGCATGAGTGCCAAGCTTGAATCCTTTGAAAAGGCCTTTGACAATAATATTCAGACAACCAACAACGAAATTGAATCTGAGCTTTCTGGCTGGAAGCTTACAATGGATACAAGACTTACAGACCTTAAGAATTCTTTTGACACTTCGCGCAAGGAAATTGAACAGCACTATCAGAATGAACTCAAGAGCGAGCTGGAAGCAATTCAGGCTAGAACAGTTGAACAGTACGAAAAGCTTGCAGATTCTGTAGACAAGGTTAAGCTTGGAATGGAATCTAACATTCAGGAGATTCAGGAAACCTTTGGAGATTTCCAGGAAGAAACAAGATCAAAGATCAGTGCACTTTCTACAAGTACAGACAAGGAGCTTAAGACCGAGCTTGAACGAACTGTGAGTCAGGTTCAGGCAAACTTGAACCGTGTACAGGAAGAGCTTCTTGCAGACCTTAAGTCTTTTGAAGAGGGTCTTAGAGAGAGACAGGATACAGGTAACTCTTCTATTGATGCAGCACTTTCAGAATTTAATACCTGGAAGCAGCAGCTGCGTTCACAGCTTGATGGAGCCAGCGAAGTTTTCCAGCAGGAGCTTGAATCCTTTAAGACAAACTCAAAGGACAGCCTGGACGAAGCAAGTCAGAAAATCAGTCAGGATATGCTTGCTTATGCCGCAGGAATTCAGGATCAGCAGAACGAGCTTAATGACAAAATTGAATCTCTGCAGAACAAAACAGAGA
>JAFYDO010000193.1 GCA_017544745.1 Treponema sp.
AACACGGGTTTCAAGAGGATCCATCTCTTTACAGACAAGTACTTTCTTCATGTCAAACCACCTGAATTGTGTTAATCAAGAAACGCCACTCCCATCGTTTCTCATAATAGTATTAATTTTATATAATAGTTTTTTTTCCAATTTTTAACAATATATATAGGAAAGAATTAGCAAAAAATATTTAAAAATATTAAAGAAATTTAATTCGGTGAAAGTGGAGGGCGACAAATCTAAATCATCCCGCATCCGCCCTTTCTTTCTTCGGGGTGTGCGACTTCAAAACCGCAGCGGGGCTCTCCTTATTTCCAGCCTTCCCAGATTTTTTGCTGCATGCCTACAGTGGCTTCGGTTTTGCCGTTACGGCAGACTGGTTGCTTGAGCAGGGCCAGCTGATTTTCAAAAAGCTTTTGTTCCTTGTCGCTGTCGTCCAGGTAAGCAATGCTTGTGTAGTTTTTTGATGATTTGTCTGTCAGGGCATCTATGGCGTCGGCGCGGGAACCTTCTGTTCGGGCAAGCGCTGTTACCACGGAATCAAACTCTCCGGCAGACATTTCTTTTTCTTTTAAGTCCACAAATTGAAAAGGGATACGTCGCTCCTTAAAAAATCTTTGCGCTGCCTTGCAGTCAAAACTTTTGTTTGTTCCAAAAATCTGAATCATAATATTTCCTTAAGCCCCCATGTATTTACAAAACCTTCTTTTACAAAAAGAGGAATCCTATCTATTGGTGCGTCCGCCTTTATCCATTGGCCACCGTCATATTTTGTTCCGGTCCAAAAATCATACCAACTGCAATCAGCAGGAAGATAAACATCGGTCTTGGTGCAATCAGGCTCCGTAACAGGTCGAACAAGAATTGCAGGTCCAAACATAAACTGCGTGCAAAGCTCAAAGCAAGTCTTATCAGAAAATTCCATAAACATCGGGCGGATAAAGCTTTCGTCATTCTGGGTAACACGACGGGCAATTTCTTTGATATATGGCATGAGCTTGTAACGCAGCTTAATAAATTTTACCAGCGTATCATAATAAATGTTTGTTTCATCACAAAAGGCCCATGGCTCGCGACGGCAGTCTGTACCATGAGCACGGAACATCGGTAGAAAAGCCCCAAACTGGAACCAGCGTGTATATAACTCCCGATAGTGAGGATCTGCAGCAGCTTCCGGATAGTCACCATCCCAATACCAGGGCTCGCCGCTCTTTACAAAAAATCCACCGATATCCACAGTCCAATATGGGATTCCACTAAGTCCAAACTGGCAGGCCTGTACTACCTGGTTTTTCAATACACTCCACTTTGCACTTGTATCGCCGGACCACAAAGTCACCCCATAGCGCTGACTTCCTAAAGAACCGCTGCGTGTAAGAATGAGCATTTGTCTATCCGGGAAATCCCTCGCCTGACCTTCGAACATACCTCGTGCATGATAAAGACCATAGGCATTTGCTTTTTGAGGAGGCATAATATCACCGGTTGCCTGTAAATATTCCTGAAAAATCTTAAAAGGAGGCTGTTTTTCATAGTGGTTCCATTCAGGAGTAACTGGTTCACTCGAATCACACCACCAGCTTTCTACATCAAAATCGGCAATTCCTCGTTTAGCCTGGGCCCAGTATAAATCTCGCGCAGCAGGATCAAATGCATTACATATATTTACACCCGGCAGCAGGCAATTTTTTTCCTTCATTTCCTTGTAGTTTTCTGATTTTTCATCCATCGTTGGCCAGATTGAAACCATAAAATGAACATCATTTTCGTGAAGTTTCTTTACCATTCCCGGAACATCAGGATATCGTTTTTTGTCAAAACTTTTCTGACCCCACATCCCGTCTTCCCAAGAAAGCCAGTCCTGAACTATAAGGCTTAAAGGGATTCCGCGCTTTTGGAATTCCCCGGCAGTTGCAAGTATTTCTTCCTGACTTTCATACCTCTCCTGCGACTGAACATATCCAAGCGCATAATCAGGTGGAAGCGTTGCCTTGCCCGTAAGAGCACGCATTCGTGCAATGATTTTTGAAAAAGCGGTTGTATTATCCGCTGCGGGTGCAATCACAAAATAATCAAGATAATAATCCGCATTTGTATAAAAGTATGAACCGTACTGTGTGTCATCAAAAATTGCAGGACTTTGTGTTGTAAACAAAAGCCCATAACCCGCACTTGAAATCAAAAATGGAACAGCAATTTTTTTATTTGCCTGATGCAGATACTGAGTTGTCCCGCGCAGATTCCAGACACCTTCTTCTGCCTGGCCAAGCCCAAACAGTTTTTCATCCGGTGCAAAATTTAAATTAAGTGTTGTGTGATATAAGCTCTCTACATATTCTTTGTCACTGGCAATCACACGTTTTTTTACACCATCAGCTGTTTTAATTTCTTCTGTTTTTATCTGGCCGGAACTTTTATAAACATCAAATTTTTCAAGCACATGACTTTGTTCCAAAGCCTCGCAAAAAATTGGATTTTCGTTGCCGGTATTTTTATAAACTTTTACAGAACCTGTCTCCCGACAAACCTTTACCACAAGCTGATTTGTTTTTATCTGAATTGTGTCGCTTGAGTCGTCTACAGAAAAATCACGGGACACAGGCTCTGTCTGAACAAGAATGCCGTCTCCCTGCAGAGGAGAAAAGTTTTCTTCGTGAGTAAATGAAACACGTATTACATCGTCATAAAAAACAGAAATGCGCAAAAGCCCCTGCTCGGACTTAAGAAAAACATCTTCATCGTTTTTTATGATTTTTACAATTCTGTTTGATTTTTTTGGTGGTGGTGTAATCATTTTTACGCTCCCGATTTTTGGTAAATCTTCGCAAACATTCATTCTTTTATTATAGCAGAGAATTTAGTTTACATCACCCTAATCAAAATCATATAAATTATTGTGCCGCCAAAAATACTTATAAGGGAGTTTTTCTTCCAAAGGTAAGTTACAATTGTAAAAGTAATTGCAGAAATCGGAGGCACCCATTGAGTAACTGTTGTAAAGCGGACATCACGCAGACTGTAAATCAAAAGGGCAATCATTACAACAGGAGGAATAAATCGTTCAAAAATATGAATGAGCTTGCCCGGCTGACGTTTAGAAAAAATCGCAAACGGGAAAAGTCTTTCAGCAAAAACTATGAGACCAATCAATAATGAAGCAACAAGAGCTTTAGTTACCGGCATGTTCAACCTCCGCAGGCTCGCGACCCTTTCTTTCCTTCACAAACTTTTGAATCTGATCAATACTCAAAACTGCAAACAAAGCTGTTAGTGCAAAATCAACACCAGTCATATCAAACGGAATCATGGCACCGACAAGAGCTCCTATCAAACTTCCACCAACCCAATACGACTGATCCAGAATCGAAACCGCAAAATAATAATCTTCTGCCGGAATATCAGGCGGCACAGTTGTCGTTGTCAAAAGAGAAAAGGTTTCATCGGTAAGTGCATAGATAAGGTAAGGTTTAAACCGTTTGCATTCTTTAAATTGATTAATTAGAGGAAGTCCATAAACAATATGGCGGATATTCAAAAGAAGCTCTGTAACAAGAATCACTGGAATGGGAGTTCCGGCAGCAAAAAGAGGCACAGCTAGAAATTGTCCCGCACCGGCAAAAATCAAAATTCCGGTAGCAGGAGCAAGCCACCACGGATATCCCGCATTAATAGTAATGAGCCCAAAAGCAATCCCGCAGGAAATATAGCCCAGAAAAACAGGAATCGTAGTCCTGAGCGCAACCTTTAGACAATGTGTATTCATACGCAAATTGTAGTTGATTTTTCACAATCAAACAAGTTAGAATTAAAAAAGGAGATTTTGCCATGCCAATGATAGAAGCAAAGGTGACCCCAGCGTTGCCTGCAGAAAAAAGAGATATTTTAAAAGCTGAGTTTGGAAAAGCCATCAGCATTCTTGGAAAGCCAGAAAGCTACCTCATGATTAATCTTGCCGACAACCAGGATTTATATTTCGGTGGAAAAAAGCTGGACAAAGGCGCCTACGTAGAAGTAAAAGTTCTTGGCTCTGTTGACCCATCCGCCAGCAGTAAAATGACCGCCAAAGTCTGCGAGATTCTCCAG
>JAFYDO010000194.1 GCA_017544745.1 Treponema sp.
AAAAATCCTTGAGAGTAAAATCGGAACGGGTCATCTGCATGCGTTTAAATTCTGCAACAGCTTCGTCTTCCTTATTATGCATGAGAGTATAAAAAATGAACTTTGCACGGCTTTCGCTGTCATCGCGTTCGCTAAGCCATTTGTAATAATCAAAGGAATCTGAATTGCGGGCCGCTTTTTTCATGCGGTACAAAAAGCCTTCGTCAAAAATGCTTCGCTGGCGGGCATCGGACAAAACGCGGTATGCATGAACTACTTCGTTAAATTCTTCGTGACGGGTAATATCGCCGGTAAGGTCCGGATGGAGGTTCTTTACTTTTTCTCTGTAGGCGCGCTTAATTTCGGCTAAAGTTGCTTCCTGGCGCACACCTAAAACTTTATAAAAATCTGTCATTTAAAATACTTTGAACTTTGCATCAATTTCATCCATAGGTTTTACAACCAGAATCGGGATGCGTGAGTTTTCTATAATATCGCTTTCGTGGGTAGAGTGAACATTGCGTTTTACAAAGCGGTCTTCCTTTTTGCGTTTTGGCGAACCTATGATGATAAGGTCTGCACCAAACTTTTTGGCAACATCAAGGATTTCGGTAACTACGGTGCCGTCGCGCAGTTCAGTTTTGGCAGAAACGCCCTTGCCTGCTGCCATGGACTGAACATATTCCAGATAATTTTGTCCTTCGTAAGCAAGATCTACTTTGTAGTCGGTTTCTTCGTCCTTAGCAAGCATCTGGTTTATTCCAAGATAGCGGATTGTAGCAGAGTCAATTACATAAACAAATTTGAGTTCAAGATCATAGTCGCGTGCCATCATAATTGCATACATGGCAGCCTTGATAGAACCTTCCGAACCGTTTATTGCAACCAGAATCTTTTTCATCATTAGCCCTGTTTCTCCTGCTTTTTCTTTAAGGCCTTGAGCACAAATACATTTTCGCGTTCGCGCTCCTCAAGAACACCCTCTATATATTTTATCGTCTCTGTTGCCTGCGGGATTATCATTTTATCAAGTGCGTTTACACGGCGCTGTGTACGGCGAACCTCTTCTGCAAGCTTCCAGACAATTGTTCTTATGCTCGCCATCTGTGTAAGCAGCGAAAGAAGGTCCAGAAACTTTACGATTACTGCATCGGTGTTTGCGTAGGTTCCAAGGAAGGAATAGAAAAGCTCTTTTTTTGGAAGCTCAACATCTATTGTTTCAAACTGCATGCCGCCTACGGTAACGCCGCGCTCTATCATATTAAAATCATAGTGAATTGCATGAGAGATTCTTTCTACCTCGTCGGCGCCGTCCATCATGAGCATGCGCTTAAAGGCGGGATATGCTTCTTCTATTGCATGGTCAATTTCGTCTTCGAGCATTTTTACCTGCTCTACAAGACGCATAAGCTCGCGCACAAGAATCTCGCGCTTTTCTTCCAGAAGCTCATAGCCGTTTGTAGAAACCGCAAGCTGCTCCTTAGTTGAGAGAAGATTAGATTTTGTCGGCGCAATGTTTATGTTCATTTTCTATATTTCTCTATCAGTTCCGGCTTGATACGAGTCAACTCTTCTACCGGCAGCTCCTGCAAAATCTTCCAGCCTATATCCAGAGTCTGTTCAATGGTGCGGTCTTCGTATTCACCCTGAGTTATAAATTCCTGTTCAAAGCGTTCGCCAAAATGCAGGTACTGACGGTCAAGCTCGCCAAGCTCTTCTTCTCCAATAATTGCGGCAAGGTTACGGATTGTCTTTACCTTGGAATAAGATGCAAACAGCTGGGAAGAAACTGCGGCATGGTCGTCGCGTGTCATGTCCGGTCCAATACCGTCCTTCATCAAACGGCTAAGGCTCGAAAGACTTGCAACCGGAGGATAAAAGCCCTTCTGGTAAAGTTCACGTCCAAGTACAATCTGTCCTTCTGTAATATATCCTGTAAGGTCCGGAATAGGATGCGAAATATCATCATTAGGCATGGACAAAATTGGAATCTGAGTAATAGAACCGCTTGAACCTTTAATCTTACCTGCACGCTCATAAAGTTCGGCAAGGTCAGAATACAAATAGCCCGGGTAACCCTTACGTCCAGGAACTTCTCCACGGGTTGTAGAAATCTCTCGCAGCGCTTCGCAGTAGTTTGTCATATCTGTCATAACTACAAGTACGTGCATGCCCTTTTCAAAAGCAAGATATTCGGCTGCGGTAAGTGCACAGCGCGGTGTGATAATACGTTCAATAGAAGGTGCGTCTGCAAGACTCTGAAACATTACTACATTTGCAAGAACTCCGGACTCTTCAAAGGTGTCTACAAAGAATTTTGCAACGTCGTATTTAATTCCCATGCCCGCAAAAACCATAACAAATTTTTCGTCGGAATTGCGGAGTTTTGCCTGGCGGATAATCTGAGCTGCAAGCTTGTTGTGAGGAAGTCCGTTACCACTAAAAATAGGAAGCTTTTGTCCGCGAACCAAACTGTTCATTCCGTCAATTGCAGAAATACCGGTCTGAATAAAGTCGCGCGGATAAACACGTGCATAAGGATTAATAGGGTTTCCGTTTACGTTGCGTTTTTCGCTCGAAACAATTGGAGGATATCCGTCGGCAGGTTCACCAAGTCCATTGAAAACACGACCGAGCAAACCGTCTCCAACACGCAGCTCCAGAGGTTCATCTAAGAATTCAAAGCTTGTTTCGTCCAGGTCCAGTCCTGTAGTAGAACCAAAAATCTGAACTACAACTGCAGTTTCGCTTATGTCTACAACCTTACCGGTGCGCTTGGCGCCGTTACGGTCGCGCACACAGACAGTCTCATTGTAAAAAACATTTTCGGTACTTTTGAGCACGATGATTGGACCGTCTACAGAAGTAACGCCTCTATATTCTACACCTTTCATATCTTATACCCTTCTGGAAGAATAAGCCCGTTCCAGTTCGCCAAGCTGTTCATCAAGGCGACCGCGTATTTCTTCTATCTTATCTATCTGGTCGTTGGAATACTGCATTTTAATTCGCACAAGCTCGTCGCAAACAGGCAGGCTTGTTACCCTCATAAGCAGAGCACCACGTTTTATAACTGCATCTGCACGGCGGTAATATTCCATAATCAGTTCCAGAATTAAAATCTGTTTTTCTATTGAACAGTATTTATCTATGTCGTCAAAGGCATTCTGCTGCAAAAAGCCGTTTTTAATCATCTCGGCAACCTTGAGTACAAGACGCTGCTGAGGAGGCAATGCATCCGGCCCGATAAGACGCACAATCTGTTCAAGCTTCTGTTCGCTCTTAAGAAGGTCAAGTGCCTGCTGCCTGAGCTGATGCCACAAAGGATTTCTTACTTCCCACCAGTCACGCACTTCGTCTGCATATTCTGAATAAGAATCTATCCAGCCAATTGCAGGATAATGGCGTGCATTTGCAAGCTCACGGTCCAAGGCCCAGAAGCAGCGGATAAAGCGCTTTGTATGCTGGGTTACAGGTTCACTAAAGTCGCCGCCCGGAGGAGAAACCGCACCAATTACACTGACAGACCCCTGTTCTCCGCAAAGTGTATCTACACGACCTGCACGTTCATAAAATGAAGCAAGGCGTGTCGGTAAGTATGCAGGGAATCCTTCTTCTGCCGGCATTTCTTCCATACGTCCGCTAAGCTCACGAAGTGCTTCTGCCCAGCGGCTGGTAGAGTCTGCCATGATTGCAACATCCATTCCCATATCGCGGTAATATTCTGCAAGTGTAATTCCCGAATAAAGAGAAACTTCACGCGCTGCTACCGGCATGTTTGAAGTATTTGCAATTAAAATTGTACGCTCCATGATGGAACGTCCTGTACGAGGGTCGATAAGTTCCGGGAACTCGGTGAGTACCTCTGTCATTTCATTACCACGTTCTCCACAGCCAATGTAAACGATAAGGTCTGCGTCGCACCATTTGGCAACGGCATGCTGTGTCATTGTTTTACCGGTTCCAAAGCCACCGGGAATTGCAGCAGTTCCTCCCTTACTCAAAGGAAAGAAAACATCTATTACACGCTGGCCTGTAATCAAAGGCTCGGACACTCCAAGCTTGGCAGTATACGGACGAGGCTTACGTACTGCCCAGTAATGAGCAAGACAGATTTCTTCGTCATACTCGGTAACACCAATTACATCGTTTATTGTGTAGTCTCCGCTTCCCGCAAACTTTACAAGTTGGTGCCCGCGGGTCTGGGGCGGTACCATAATTTTTTGTGTGATTGATTCGGTTTCTTTTACAGTTCCAAGCACAAAGCCTGGTTTTATTTGTGTGCCCTCACCCACACCCTGGGCAGCATCAAAGTGCCATACTCTGGTATCATCAAGCGGCTGGGTGCGCTGCCCCGGAATTAAAAAGGCACTGTCATCTTCCGCAGACTGTTTGTCTTCTCCATTAAAAAGAGATTTGAGCGGACGCTGAATACCGTCATAAATATTTCCAACAAGACCTGGACCAAGACGCAGGGACAAAGGACGCTGGGTACAAACAACCTTTTCGCCAAGGTGCATACCTGTATCTTCCTCGTAAACCTGAATTGTAGCGTTACCCTTGTTCTGACGGATAATTTCGCCAATAAGCTTTTTTTCGCCTACATCTACTACATCATAAAGACCGCAGCCATCAAGTCCGGTTGCATATACAATTGGTCCCGAAATGCGTGTGATTTTTCCTTCTATCATTGTGCACCTCCCGGAACCTTTACTCCATCAAACAAAGCCTGGGCAAGCTGGGCTCGGTATTTGTCCATTACACGATTAAATACTTCGGAAAGTGTAAGTCTGCAGCGCACAGCATTATCTTTAGTCTGAAGAATTATTCCTTCTTTTATTTCCAGGCCTATATCATCTTCTATAATTATTTTGCCAAATTCTGTTTTATTGCAGGAAACGGGCTTTACACCCAAAACAGAAAGTAGCATTTTTTGAGCAGACTCTACATCAAAGCCGTAAACAAAGGCATCAAACTCGCGGCCTTCAAATACTTTAGGGTCACAAGATTGCAGCACAAGCTTTAGACGTTTTTGCGGACCAAGAGAATCCAGATATTTATTTACAGCCTTTACAAGCTCTGACTGAACAAAAGAAACACCCATTCTCTGTTTTTCGAGGGGAACTGATGCCGCAATATCCTTATCAAAAGCAGCAAGCTTTTTTGCGTAGAACTCATGCTTTTCGTTACATGAGTTTTGTATGCGTTCATCAACTCCCGCAAGAATCTGAGCACATTCTTCGTCCGCACGTTTTAAGACATTTTCTGCCTTGCGTCGTGCTTCGGCGCGGATTTCATTATCCAATATTTCTGTTGAACGTAATTCCTGCATTATACATTAACTCCGACAGCTTCGCGAATTGCATCGGTAAGCGTTTTGTGGCCGGTCATGTGTCCGTTTAAGCCAGGCACTTCTACAATAAGAGGATATTTTCCTGTTTTCTGCCACTCAATTTCTTCCTGCTCGATGAGGGAAGCAGCTTCTTCCGTAAGGATTAATACTCGCGGAATCTGCTCTGAAGGAACACCTGCTACACCACCCTTTCCGGTTACACGATTAAAAGCATCGAGTACCTGTTCGCGTGTGTCTGCTACGGTTCCGTCAATTCCCGTCATCTTAAAGGCAAGAACAATCTCGCGCTGTCCAATGATATAAAAATTCACTATTAAAAACTTACAAAATCAAAATGAGAACTGCAACAAGCATTCCCCAAAGACAGATACCTTCGGCAAGACCTACAAAAGGCAGAGCCTTTCCCGAAAGCTCAGGGTTTTCACTCATAGCACCCATTGCGCTGGAACCGATTTTTGCAACGGCAATACCACCGGCAATACAGGCAAGACCTACTGCAATAGCAGCAGCAAGATACTTAATTCCTGCAGAGATTCCGCCTGCATTTGCAGCAGCATCTGCGGCACCCTGTGCATCCTGAGCAAATACTGCTGTGCACGCACAGAGCATGATTGTAAGAATAAGAAAAAGTCTTTTCTTCATTTTATTTTTTCTCCTTGGGACCCTTCGACAAGCTCAGGGACCCCATTATTCATTAACAAACTTAAACGGTTTAAACTCTCTACCGGTTTCGTGGAAGAACTTGGAGAAAAATTCGTAGTACTGCAGTCTTATAACCTGAATTGCTACAATCATTCCTTCAAGTACGATTATAATTGCATTTCCTATGATAAGAATTGCAATACCCGCTATACTGGCCTCTCCGCCAACCATATTTGTAAGGGTAAGAATCAAAAAGTCTAGAACTGCATGCGAAAGTGCAAAAGCACCTACACGCACAAAACTCACGGTATTTGAAAGATAACCCGAAATTACCTCTATGAGTTCTACAACTCCCGAAATCATATAAGTTCCAAAGCCATTTTCCAGCAGAGGCTTACGACCTGCAACCAGATTTTCAAACGGTTCTGCAAAGGCAGCAAAGAACAAAGACACTCCAATTACAATCCAGTC
>JAFYDO010000195.1 GCA_017544745.1 Treponema sp.
GTTATCTCCTTCTGCCTGTAAACCAACCGGATTCGGGAAGCGGTAAAGTTCAATCTGTCCAACCTCTACAGGATCATTACCACCGTTTACCTTTACACTTACAAGACCATTCTGAGTGATATTGAGTGTGCTTACATCATATCCTTCCGGCAGGATAATTTCGGGCATTACTCTAAGTCCGTTATTTGTAACTAACTGACCGTTTGAATCTACTTTAAAAGTTCCGTCGCGGGTATAAACATAAGAGCCGTCATACTGCTGAACACGGAAAAATCCTTCGCCGACAATTGCTACGTCAGTGTCTACGCCTGTATTCTGGAGTGAGCCCTGGTTCATAATGCGCTGAGTAGCACCTACCCTAACACCGGTACCCTGCTGGATTCCAACCGGAGTAACTGTGTCTTCTGTAGCAGGAGTTCCGGCAAGCTTGAGGTTCTGATAAAGCAGATCTTCAAACTCAACACGCTGCTGTTTATAGCCTGTTGTATTTACGTTACTAAGATTGTTAGAAATAGCATCGATATTTGACTGCTGTCCGTTCATGCCAGTTGCGGCTGTCCATAAGCTTCTAACCATTTTTTACCTTCCTTTCTAAAGCCTTTTGATTACTGGAGCACGGCAACCTTCTGCCAGAGTGTTCCCATCATTGAATCTTCAGAAGTGATAGTTTTCTGGTTAGCCTCGTAGGCACGGTTTACTTCTATCATCTGAACCATTTCGTTTACTACATTTACATTGCTTGTTTCTGTGTAATTCTGAACAAAGCGAGGGCGTTCGTTACCTTCTGCAATATGGGCAGGGCCTGCAATGTCGTTTGTTGAATAAAGACTTTCGCCCATCTTTTTAAGGTAGCGTTCGTTATCAAAGCGCACTACACGGAATCGGTCAATTTCTTCGCCTTCTTCGCTGGTGATTACGCCATCCTGATTTACCATAAAGCGGTCATTTTCTACACGGATAATTCCTTTTTCACCAAGAACAGGATAACCGTCTTTTGTTTCGAGAATACCTTCTTTACCAATAAAAAAGTCGCCGTTGCGGGTATAGCGTTCGCCTGCAGGTGTATCAATTACATAAAAGCCCTGACCACCAAGAGCAACATCTGTTCTGGTATTTGTAAGTTTGAATGAGCCCTGGGTAAAGTCAATATAATTTTCGTTTGTTTCTACACCAAGTCCAAGCTTTCCGATTACAGGTGCAACATCAAAACTTCCCATTCCGTTAGGGATTTTTGTTACACCGTCTGCATTTGTGCGTCTGATGAGCAGCTCAGGAAATGATTTTGAAACTGTAATATCGCGTTTGTATCCGGCCGTATCAACATTTGCCAGATTGTTGGATATTGCGTCCAGCCTGTTCTGCTGCGCATTCATACCGGAAGCCCCGGTATACCATCCACGAATCATATAAGTTTTGCCTCCTGTAAATTTTTGTTTAATCCTTATATTCATAATCGGAATTCAAAAATCAAAGTTTAGTAAAATAAACAGGCATCATTAAAAAATACGGAGCAAAGGTTCGTGGTTTACGGAGCTTCATTTTCGTCCTGCGGAGTAAACCACGGTTCTTTGCGGGAGTATTTTTTAATAATTATGAATATTAAATAGTTTGCAAATTTAAATTTTTGGATTTATAATTAAAGAACATCTGAAAACAGGAGATACAAACATATATGGCAAAAAAAGATGAACCAAGAGTATTGGCATTGATTTTGGGAGGGGGAAAAGGTACCCGACTCTATCCGCTTACAAAAGAACGCTCTAAACCGGCTGTTTCTTTTGGTGGTAAGTATCGTATCGTTGATATTCCTCTTTCCAACTGTATCAATTCCGGCTACAAGAAAATATACCTTTTAACACAGTTTAACTCTGCTTCGCTGCATCTGCACATTACAAATTCCTACAATTTTGACCGCTTTTCCGGCGGCTTTGTAGAAATCCTTGCTGCAGAACAGACACTTGAGCATTCCGGCTGGTATGAAGGAACTGCAGACGCTGTACGCAAAAACTTTATTCACTTTAAGACTCAAAAGCCTACACATTATGTAATTTTGTCCGGTGACCAGCTTTATAAGATGGATTTGCGTGCCTTTATGGACGCCCACATCAAGTCCGGTGCCGAAATTACAATTGCTACAACTGCCGTAAACCGCCATGACGCTTCGGGCTTTGGTATTATGAAAATTGATGAAAACAGCCAGGTTAAAGAGTTTATGGAAAAACCAAAGCCAGACCTGAACATCGATTCATGGAAAATTCCTGCAGAAGCCCGTGGATCCCTGCCTCCGGAAAAAGAATTCCTTGCTTCTATGGGTATTTACATCTTTAATGCCAACACAATGGAAGAATGCCTTTTGGGCGAAAACGAAAAATATACAGACTTTGGTAAGGAGATCCTGCCTCTTGCAATCGGCAAGAAAAAGATCTGTTCTTATGTTTTCGACGGCTACTGGGAAGACATCGGAACTATCCGCAGCTTCTACGAGGCTAACATCCAGCTGACAGAGCCATGCCCGGCATTTGATTTTTATGGAAACAATTCACCAA
>JAFYDO010000196.1 GCA_017544745.1 Treponema sp.
CATTTTTGTTATCAAGTCCATTTGCAAAGGCTGTACCTGATGCACAAACGATGGTAAATAATCCTGTCAGAATAAGCTTTTTAAGGTTGTTTTTCATTTTTTAAGTCCTCCATTTTTTAAGCTTTTATAATAAAACAATTAATTTATTTCAAAGGTAACATTTATCTTTCCCTTTACCTGTGGCAACTGGATTCGGTATTTTGTTGCAAGTGCCGGTCCGCAGGAATTAGAGCCAACTCCTGCCATTGCCCAGTCTATACAAAATACTGTGCAGTCTGCTTTTTCAAGCTCGTAGTTGTGCCGCTTAGTCCACAGTTCTTCCTGAGTATAGCGGCTTGCATTAAAGCTTATATATTTTTGCCGACTGTGAACTGTGTCTGTTCCGGTTACCAGAATATCTGCATTTTTACCACAGAGCTTTACATAACGGCAGCCATAGTGCGAAGAATTTTCCTGAGGGCGGATATACGGTTCGTACTGGTCGCTTACCTTTTGATTAAAGATTCCGGCCCAGGTTGCCTGATGCTTGTCTATATAGCTTTCTGTAGGACCGTAACCAAAGTATTCAACCTTGTCGTAGCTCTTGTCTACAAAAAAGCGCAGCCCTATTCTTGGAAGCATGAAAATCTTGCGGGTTGCAGTAAAGTCAAACTCTATTCCAAGAGTGCCGGATTTTTCTATTGTATAGATTACAGTTCCGTACATAAACGGCTGATGGCTGCTCCAGACAAAACCAAGACAGGCTGTAATCTGCACCTTGCCGTCTGCGCTCTTTTTAAGGTTTGAACCATAAACCTTTGTTTCGTAATCGTGAAGGTGAGCACCAAACCATTCTCCGCGCATAGGGTCATTGTCCAGCGGGGCACGCATAAAATTAAATTTGAGCGGACTCTTAAGTATCTGGCTGCCGCCACATTTAATGGAATCAAAAACTCCTGTTATGCGATTAAAGGTGTATTCAAGTTTGCCTGTGTTTACCTTATACATAAGTCCGTTTTCTTTGTTACTACAGTCATTCTTTTTTGCGGCTGCCATTACAAAGTCTGCAAGCTTTTTGATTTCATCCCGTGCATTTTCCTGAATACCATTCTTGCCGCGTTTACCTGGCCACCAGGGTTTTTGTCCCGGAAGCTCCGGCATAAACGATGCCTTGCGCAGTGTCTCGGCCTCGTTGTCTGCATCTGGTACGGCTCCCAGTTGTACCTGGTCAAAGCAGGCAGTGTAGCCTTTTTTGCACCAGGACTGTGCTGTTTTATATGTAAAGATAAAGCGTATGAGCGCATCTTTGTTTTTGTAATCTGCAAGTCCGTCTACTGTCACATTTGTTTTTTGCAGTGGCGGCAGTGACGGTAGCTCCAGTTTTTTAGTTGTAACAATTTTTCCGTCTATGCAAAGCTCGTATGTGCAGTCAAAAATTGTGGCTGCATCTGTAAATGCCAGGAGGTTCCAGAAGGTGAACTGTACCGCCCGCCGCCCTTCGGCAGGCTCAGAGACCCTGGATTGAGTGGATACTCTTACCGGTCTGTAAACCTGCTTTGCTTCCAGCAGACCTGTGTGCGGTGTGCGGTCGGGGTAAACAAGTCCGTCGCAACAAAAGTTAGAATCGTTGTGTTTTTCTCCCCAGTCTCCGCCGTAGCCGTATTTAATCTGACCGTCCTTTGTTTTTCCAAGTACAAGACTGTGGTCGCACCATTCCCAGATAAAGCCACCGGCAAAACGAGGGGAGCTGTGGAATACCTTGTGATAATCTTCCAGATCTCCGGGGCCGTTACCCATAGCATGACAGTATTCGCACAGTACAAAAGGACGCTTTTCTTTTTTGTCCTGCGACATTTTTTTCCAGCCTTCTACACTCGGGTACATTCTTGAAACAACATCGAAAGGTGCGTCTGTTGCGTCTCCCTGATTATGTATGCTTTCGTAATGAAGCAGTCTTGTGTCATCAAAGCTTTTTATCCACTTAGCAGCCTTTGTAAAGTTCTGGCCATTGCCCGATTCGTTTCCCATGGACCACATTACAACACAAGGCCTGTTTATATCCCGTGAAAGACAGATTTTCTGCCGGTCGAGTATACCCTTGTAAAAAAGCGGGTTGCTTGCCGCAAGTGCAATACCCGAATAATCGGACCAGTCCCAGTGTGCTGTGTTATTTACAGAAACACTTCCGTGCATTTCCAGGTCTGCTTCGTCAATTACATAAAAGCCGTAGCGGTCGCAGAGCTTATAAAAAATTGGCGCGTTAGGGTAGTGCGAAGTTCTTATTGCATTTACATTGTGCATTTTCATAAGACTAAGGTCTTTTTGCAGCTGTGCAACGCTTGCAGCATAGCCTGTGTCGGGGTAGCTGTCGTGTCTGTTTACACCGCGGAACTTAATTGCACGGCCGTTTATTTTGAGCACACCCTTATCGTTGCAGATTGTCCTGAATCCAACTTCTTCGCCAATAACTTCGCTGTCTGTTGTAAGTGTAAGATGGTAAAGATACGGTGTTTCTGCCGACCACAAAAGCGGGGACGGAACCTTTAGGCAAAGTGTCTTACCATTGGCTGCGCTGCCGGTAAAAATTGTTTTGCCATTCGGGTCGCAAAGCTCCACCGCACAGTCGCATCCGTAGACGGTCACTTCCAAAGACCATGTGGTCCCTGAGCTTGTCGAAGGGGCTCTTGTTGTTACTCTATAATCCCTTATCCTCTTTTTAGCCCTGCTCAAAACATAAACATCGCGGAAAATTCCCGAAAGTCTTATTTTATCCTGGTCTTCCATATAGGTTCCAAAGCACCATTTGAGGACCGCAACAGTAATTATGTTTTGTCCTTCGTGCAAAAACGGTGTAATGTTAAATTCGCTTGTATGATGGCTTACCTCGGAAAATCCGCAAAATTTTCCATTAATATAAACATAGATACAGCTGTCGGCACCTTCAAAACAAAGAATGCGTTCCAGCCCGTCTGCCTTGTAGTTATAGGTTTTGTAATAAACTCCAACAGGATTATTGTCCGGAACAAAGGGCGGGTTATATGGAATAGGGTAGTCTACGTTTGTGTACTGTGCCCTGTCATACCCGTGCAGCTGCCAGTTTGAAGGAACAGGAATCTTTTTTCCTTTTTGCAGCACAGTCTGAGCCACCGCCACATCTGCAAAATTATCCGGCAGATCTATAAGACTGTTGTAATAGCAAAAGCCCCAGCGTCCGTTTAAAAGCTCAAAGCATGCAGAACGCTCCCGCTCCAGAAATGCATCCTGTCCCTTCTTAAAAGGAATAAAATAACAGTGATTTTCAAGTGTGTTTACATGAAAAACACCGGAATCTTCGTGATAAAGCATCTGTGCTTTAGAAGATTCCGGAGAAGAAATTTGTCTGATGTTCATATTTTTGTTCCTGTGTCATTGTCGGGCTTAATCCGCAAGTTTTCGTTTACGAAAACTTGGTAAGCTCTGCGACGCAATCTCTATACTTTGAACAAGTCTACCTGTTCGCCAATCTTACCGATTGAACTCTTTACCATAGAAGAAATTTCGCTTAGAGTTGCACCTGTTTCATTAATCTTGCGGGCACCTACAGACATTTCGTTCATGCTTGTATTCATTGTTTCTGTATTGTCTTTAAGCTGTGCCATATCCTGTACAACCTGCTGATTGCGCGATTCCATTTCGCGGGAAGAAGAACGAACTTCCTGTGTAGAACTGTTCAGATGAGTAAGTGCCTCCATAATCTGCTTAGAACCTTCGTCCTGTTCTTCCATTGCAGAATGAATGTGAATTACAAGCTCATCGGTATTCTTAAGCTTATCTGTTACATGTGCAAAAGCACCGCTTGCGTCGTTAGAAGAGCTTGCTACATCAATAATAGAAGTCTGAATGTTCATGAGCTGTTCACCAATCTTCTTAGATTGTTCAGAAGAGGTTTCGCTAAGCTTACGAATTTCGTCGGCTACAACAGCAAAACCTTTTCCTGCTTCTCCGGCGTGGGCAGCTTCAATTGCGGCGTTCATGGCAAGAAGGTTTGTCTGTTCGGCAATGGCAGAAATTGCAGTATTTGCTTCCTGAAGCATTTCTGACTGATTTTCAATTTGTCTTATCTGTTCATTTACAGCATTCTGCTTTGAAATTCCATTTTCTGCATTTGTCTGAAGCTCACGGAACGAAGTAGACATCATTTCTACAGAGTGCTTTACAGAGTTGATGTTACCAATCATTTCTTCAACGGCGGCACTTGCCTGTGTAACGCTGGCAGACTGGTCTTCAATAAGATTATCAAGATCTGTTATGGCTCCGGAAATATACTGAATTGTATCGCTTGTTTTTCCTACACTTTGTGCCTGTGTATTAATCTGTGCGTGCATGCTGTTTATTGTAGCAATAATCTGAGTAATTGAACTTGAAGTATCCTGTGTACTTGCACTAAGGTTTTCACCGCTTATGCCAAGTTCAGACTTTGATTCTTTAAGATTCTTTACAATATCCTGCAGTTTATCCATGAACAGGTCAAAGTTTATGATAAGTGTACCAATTTCATCGCGCATATAAAGAGCACAGCGTTTTGAAAGATCTGCATCGCCTTTTGAAAGGTCTCCAAGGAACCCTGAAACTTCATTAATACGGTGCATAATCCAGCGGACAAATAA
>JAFYDO010000197.1 GCA_017544745.1 Treponema sp.
AACAGTTTGACAGACGCGTTGCAGCGGGAGCAGAACTGTTTTTCCTTATGTTTACATAAATGACAAAAGAATGATTTCTCATTATACTTCCATATATGAAATTCACATTTAAACAATTCATTGTACCAAACTTTGCGAAACGCCTGGCTTTTATGTTGCCGGCTGTTATCCTTATGGGTGTTTTTGTGTCTGTGCTCGTTGAAATTGGCTGGGGAACTGACCCTGCTTCCTTTATGAACCTGAACAGTGCAAGTGCGCGTGGCTGGGGACTTGGCAACACAGAAGTCCTTGTTTATGGCCTCATGCTTGTATTTACCTTTATTTTTGGTGCCCAGATGATTGGCTTTGGAACCCTTGCAAATATGATTTTGATTGGATATGTCGTAGACCTTTGCCGCTGGATCTGGCGCAACATTGGTTTTGCCTCTTTTATCTATGAAAGCAGCACTCCAATCCGCATCATCATTTTTGCAGTAACGCTGCTCCTTTTTGTAATTGTTGCATCAATCTACATAAATGCCCAAATGGGTGTAGCTCCTTACGACGCCATGCCACAAATCATTAGCGGCTGGATTCCCCGCATCCCCTTCTTCATCATCCGTATTCTTTTTGACCTGACTGCCGTGCTCATTGGTGTTATTGCCGGCAAATTAAACCCCGAAGGCATTCAAGGCTCCGCAATCGGCTCAATTATAATGTCACTCCTCCTGGGCCCTGTAATAAGCCTAATATCTAAACCTCTTAAAAAAATCCTTGACGCCCCGGAACAATCACAAGAAGATATACAAACTTCCGCCCAACCTTGAATTATATCTAAAAAAGCATTATAGTTATATTTGGTATATTTTGGGTCTTTTCTGCGGGCTTTGGTTTGTTAGGAAAGACTAACATATATAAGGAGTTTTTAATGAACGTTTCTGACATTAAGCACGCCCAGATTAAAGCTTGGGTTAAAGAATGTGTTAAGATGTGTGAACCTGACAACGTTGTTGTAGTTGACGGAACTCAGGCTGAATATGACCGTCTTATGAAAAAATGCGTTGATGCTGGTCTTGCTACACCACTCAAGGCAAAAGAGAACTGCTTCCTGTTCCGCTCACTTCCTAGTGATGTTGCTCGTGTTGAATCACGTACTTTCATCTCTTCTAAGAAGGAAGAAGATGCCGGTCCAACAAACCACTGGATTGATCCTGTAGAACTCAAGGCTACAATGAAGGGACTTTACACAGGTTGTATGCACGGTCGTACAATGTATGTAATTCCATTCTGTATGGGTCCACTTGGTTCACCAATTGCAAAATACGGTATTGAGCTTACAGACTCTGAATACGTAGTTTTGAACATGGACATCATGACACGTGCCGGAGAAAAAGTATGGCAGTACGTTGGAACAGACGGTGACTGGGTACCATGTCTTCACTCTGTAGGTAAGCCACTCAACAATGGCGAAACAGACGGTGGAATCTGGCCATGTGCTGATGTTGAACACAAATATATTTCACAGTTCCCAGAAGAGCACCTCATCTGGTCTTA
>JAFYDO010000198.1 GCA_017544745.1 Treponema sp.
CAGGCCCTACCCTATGCCACAAAAATCTATGCTACCGAAATAGACGCCCATTTTGAGGGTGACACATTCTTTCCGGAACTGGACAACAGCTGGAACTGCACCGTTGAAAGTACGCACGAAGAAAACGGGATTGTTTACAGGTACATGACTTTTACTTTACAAACGGCTGATCTACAGTAATGGCACAATAGACATCCTGGCAGCGGGCATGCACTGCTTCGTGAATCACAAGCTTTAATTTTTCATCAGTAAGCTGGCACGAAAAAGGCTTTACTACATCAAAAATCAAATTGGTATGAGTGTCTCCCGGAACCATGCGTACATCATGAACCTTAAGTTCGGGATCAAGCTTTGCAATTTCTTCCAAAAGGATTTCTTTTAATTCGGCAAGCCGCTTGTTTTCTGTATCTACCGGGTCCATGTGAATTACAACCTGGCAGCCAAAGCGTACAGAAATATCATGCTCGGCAACATCAATTACATCATGAAGACTAAAGATATTAAGATTACCCGGAACCTCTGCATGCAGCGAGATCATCATACGGCCTGGTCCATAATCATGAACAACAAGGTCGTGCATACCTACAATAGGCTCGTGCTTCATAAGCTCTTCTTCTATCTGATAAACAAGCTCTGCAGAAGGTGCAGTTCCCAAAAGTGGTGCAATTGTATCGCTTGCAGCTTCAAAGCCTGTTTTTAAGATAAAGGCTGCTACAACTAATCCGCCAATCCCATCAAGCGGCAGAGTGGTAAAACGGCTTCCAATAATAGCAACAATTACAACCGAAGTAGAAATAACATCATTAAGGCTGTCCTTTGCAACAACCTCCATTGCAACAGAATCAATTTTTTTTGCAATGAGATGGTTATATATAAACATATAAAGCTTTACCAGAATACCAATTGCCATTATTACAATAGAAAGAACATTTGTTTCCGGCTGTTTTGGGCGCATTATGGAAAGCACAGAATCTTTTAAAAGTGCAATTCCCATGTACAAAATAATAAACGAAACTATAAGCCCCGCAATATATTCAATTCTTCCGTGGCCAAAGGGATGATCGGGATCCGGCTTTTTTGCAGAAAGCTTAAAGCCTAGAATCTGAACCAGCGATGAACCTGCATCCGAAAGGTTATTAAAAGCATCTGCAACCATTGCAACAGAAGCAGCCAGGGTTCCAAAAATAAATTTGAGCGCAAAAAGAACTGCATTCAAAAAAATGCCAAAGGCCCCGCAGAGGACACCGTACTGACTTCGGACCTTTTCGTCCTTATAGTCCTTGTAGTTCTTAATAAAAAGTCTTGATAATAGTTTTATCATTGTGAATACACCTTTGCTTCGAGTTTATTTTCTATATCATCCGGCAAAAGCTCAAAAAAGTCGTAGCCGGTAAGTTCTTCAATCTCGTCAATGGAACAGAGGAACTGCTCCCAGTCGCCGGTTTTCTGCATGCCCATTTTGTTTGGAACATTAATTGCAATTGCAGTTGCAGACTCATCAATGCGTGACAGGTCTCCGTCTCCCGCAGGAATTGCAAGCACAACCTTCCAGGTATAGGCCGGAACATTCATATGAAGCACTTCACCGCTTTTGAGGGTAACAGGTATTTCGTCAAAGGTTCCCTTGGAGCTTGTGCCTCCGGTTCCATAAGGCCCCGCAACAATATAAAGCTCGTTGCCTGACTTGGCAAGCTCGCGCTCGTAATTTTCAAAATGCATCCAGATTACGCGGTTGTTGTCCGGAGACTGTGGCACCATGTTTGTCATAAGAAAAGTCATAGAGTTGTCGTCTTTGGTTGTAGTGCGGTCTGCAGAAGGACACACATGCCCTCTGTCAAAGCCATATTTGTTATACTGATAATCTGCTTTTTTTATGCCGTACCAGCCAGTTGGCAGCTCCGGGTCCGGACGGAAATCATCCATGCGGTCTGCGTCTCCCATATTTTCTGTACCAAGGTGCCAGGCAACCCAGTTTGGACACAGCGTAGAAGTATTATACGAAAGTGTATA
Source organism: Treponema sp. (assembly GCA_017544745.1). Next base: position 2,011 of record JAFYDO010000198.1, read on the forward strand.
CTGCTGCTTTACCATAAGGTAGTTTACTGTAAGAGAAGTATCTGCAAATGAATCTGTAGGGTTTCCCAAAAAGAGCGGGTCGTTTTCGCTGTGGCCCTGGTCGGCAGCAGGGTTTGAGCCGGTAGTGCCGGAACTAGAAGAAGTGCCTGCTTTGGTGGTGGTTTCGACAGGCTCAGGGGCCGAACTTTCCTGAGCTTGTCGAAGGACAACTTCATCGTATTCTTCTTCCGGCGGATATTCACCGCGTAAAATTTCTGGGATATGCTTTACAAGGGGTTCTTCGGTTTGAACCAGAGTTACACCTTCGGCGCCAATTTCTACATAAGGCTTGCCGCCAACAAACCAGGCAACAGCCGCAATAATAATGAGTATTGTTATAATGGTCGA
>JAFYDO010000027.1 GCA_017544745.1 Treponema sp.
CATATTCAGACGGCCTTCGCGCAAAGGTTAACTGCTACGGCGCTAACGACGTAACAGAAGGCGTTGCAATTATGTGGAAGGAGGGCGTTGACGTTTCCATTACAGGTAACTCCACCAACCCGACCCGTTTCCAGCACCCTGTTGCAGGAACATACAAGAAGGAACGCTTGCTCGCTGGTAAGAAATACTTCTCTGTAGCTTCTGGTGGTGGTACTGGTCGTACACTTCACCCTGACAACATGGCTGCAGGTCCAGCTTCTTACGGCTTTACTGATACTCTTGGTCGTATGCACTCAGACGCTCAGTTTGCAGGTTCTTCTTCAGTTCCAGCACACGTAGAGATGATGGGATTCATGGGAATGGGAAATAACCCAATGGTTGGCTGCACCGTTGCATGTGCGGTAGCTGTAGCTGGTTCATTCTAATCAAGACCCATCTTACGAAATAGGCTGCATGGTGTTGTGCAGCCTATGGCGCTCGATAAATCTCGCGAGCCGAAAGTAAGTAAATGCTAAAAAACAGTCCCGATGGACTGTTTTTTTTAACGCATTTGCTATTTTCGGCATGCACCGTTGCATGTGCCGTAGCTGTCGCTGGCTCATTCTAAACCCGTGTCATTGCGAGCCCGAAGGGCGTGGCAATCTACGACTTAACTAGAGGTAGAGACGTAGATTGCTTCGTCGCTACGCTCCTCGCAATGACGAATTCAAAACAGTCCTTTTGAGGACTGTTTTTTTTGTCTTTTTTTAATTTCCGTGTTAAAATATCTTTATGAGTAAAGAACCCAGGTTGGATAGTCTTATTGATAAAGCTTGTTTTGATTATAATCTCATAGAAAAAGGGGACCGCATTCTTATTGGGGCTAGTGGCGGTAAAGATTCCACGGCGCTCATTCAGTATTTTGCTAACAGGGCAAAAAGACCGGAGCCTGGTTTTGAATATATGGCGCTTAATATTCAGAGTGATTTTGCTCCTCCATTTCCCGAAAAAATTCTTAAGCTGTTTAAAAAGTGGAAGGTTCCGTTTGAATCAATTCCAATTAATATAAGTGCACGTATCAAAGATGGACAGAAGATGAACTGCTGGTGGTGTTCGACACAGCGACGCACAGAACTTTTAAAATATGCGCTGGAACATGGATACAATAAAATAGCACTTGGCCATCACATGGACGATATGCTCGAAACTCTGCTCATGAATGTTTTGAACAGGGGTGAATTTTCAACAATGATTCCAAACCTTCAGTACGAAAATTATCCTGTAAAGATTATTCGCCCGCTGTGTTATGCAGCAGAAGAACGTATTATTGCACATGCAAAAAAAGAAAAATACTACGGCTTTACCTGTACCTGTAATTATCAGGATAATTCAACCCGCAAGGACGCACGCAAAAAATTAAAGCAGCTTACCGATGGAAAACTTGAACTAAAGGAAAAAATGTTTGCAGCGCTTCAGAATGTAAAGCTGGATTATTTGCCATAGGTCTGGCACACATCATTCAAACCAGCTATCACTTACAGGATAATATCCGTTTTTCTCAAGGACCTTTACGGTGTCTTCGTAGCCGTAATTTATCAAAAGCTTGATTCTGTTTGAAGTAAAATTTGTGGTTCCGTCCAGAATGCCGCCAAGTTCAATCGAAGGAACAATCTGAACTAAAGTCTTTGTATCGTAATCAATTTCTTTAATTTTGCGGCCCGGTTCGTGCGCAAGGTACACAATAAAAATATTATTTATTTCGGGATGATTATCTGCAATCGGGTCAATCGGAGTGTTGTCGCCGCCAACTGCTTCGTTACCGCCGTCTGAATATTCATAACCGTCTGCAAGCTTTACCGAAGGACACACAATAGGAAATGCCGAAGTTGCAAGCAGCTGTTTTTTTATCTGTTCTGTATCTTTCTGACTGTTCAAGTTAAAGCGTGTTGCATACTGTCCGGGCTTGCTCTTAATGAGTTTTGCAAGAATAAAGCGGTTGCGTACTGCAGTAACATAAACCTGCGGAAACACCATGCTCTGCAAATTGGTAATTGGCAGTGTAGAAATAATGTCGGTCAATCCTGCCTGCGAAATAAGTGCATCATCCTGGGTAAGTTTGTCGGGAACATGTGTGAGCCAGAGCTCTTCTATCTGATCGTAATCCTGCAGAGAAAAAAGTGCGGAGTTAAGACCGCCAACACTAGTACCGCTTACTGCACGGATTTTTTGTGCAAGTCCATATTCCTGCAATGCCTTCCAGACTCCAACCTCGTAGGCACCCTTGCCACCACCACCCGAAAGTACGAGTCCGTATTTACTTGAGCTGCCCACTCTTTTGTTTGCTTCGTTCAAACTAACGGTAAACGAATCATTAAAGTTCTGGAAAATATCAGAAAAAAAACGGAATCGTCCGTTTGCGCGGATCTTGTTTCCACTCTGCGAAACTTCAAAAAACGAAATGTTCTGGCTTACAAGATCTGCCGGAATGAGCAGCTGCTTTTGGCTCTGAATAAGTGCAGAATACTTTCCAAGAATACAGGTGAGCTCAGTTTTAATTCCATACTGAATTCCATTCTTGTCCGAAACAGGAAAGTTGGTTCCGTAAATCTCGGGAATGTAAACATAACGGTTTTGCCACAGCTGGGCAATATTTATTTTATTTTCTGTTGCGTAGTTTTTCCAAAGGTAAGAGTCGTGAGTAATAGGGTAGGTAATACTCAGATATTCCTTGCCGTCAATTTCTACAGGAAACTCAAGCTGGCCTTCGCTCGTGTTCCAGATGCCTGTAAGTTCACTGATAGAAAGAGGTGTATACCATACTTCTTCTACAAAAGGCTCTGTCTCTTGGGGTAAAGCTTCTTCCTGGTGTGCGACCTGGTGTATGTGAGTACCGTCTGCCGCCTGTGCATTTTTATTTGTACTTGCACAGCCTGCAACCAACACTGCAAGAAAAATGGCACCAAGAGAATTAATAATTTTGTTAAGGCCAGTCTTATTACTTAATATTTTCATTAATGAACTTGAGCTTAAGATCCTTTAATTTTTCGGTGATAGAAACCTTGTAAATATGAGGATTTAAAATGCGCTTGTAAGATTCATCAAAGGTTTCAAGCTGCTTCTGCATATTCTGATGGCTTAATCTAAGCTGTTCGCTGTCCGGCAGACGAGGCTGTGTGCGTTCACCGTTGCTAAGACGTTTTTTCAAAAGTGGTTCAATTCTGGCAGCCTTGAATGAGAACTGGCGGTAGTCTACCATCGGGTGATAGTAGCGGTATTCTTTACCAGCTTCAGGTACTTCATCTTCAAGTGCAAGAATATCTGCACAGGCCATGCCGTTTTCGTCATAAAGACGGAATACGTTTTTAATGCCAGGGTTAGTTGTCTTGGCAGGATTATCAGAGAACTTCATAGCAGGAGTCATGCCGCCTGTAGTTTTGTCGTGACGTGCACTAAGCTTGTAAACACCTGTAAAGGATGATTCGTTTCCTCCGGTAACCATGTGGGTTCCAACACCCCAGGAATTGATTGGCGCACCGCCTGCAACAAGTGTAGAAATAATTTCTTCGGTAAGCTCGTTCGAAACACTGATTTTTGCATCAGGGTACCCGGCACGGTCCAGCTCTTTACGAACCTCGCGTGTAAGATATGAGATATCGCCTGAGTCAAGACGTACTCCAAAGTTGTAGCCTTTTTCTACAAGCTCGCCGCCTGCAATAATTGCGTTTTTAATTCCCGATTTGAGGGTGTCGTAGGTATCTATAAGGAAAATTGAATTCTGCGGATAGATTTTTGCATACTCGCGGAAGGCCTCCAGCTCTGAACTGTGAGACATAATCCAGGAGTGAGCCATGGTTCCCATTACAGGAATGCCGTAGAGCTTGCCTGCCAGTGTGTTTGATGTACCTGCGGCTCCTCCAATAAAGGCAGCGCGGGTTGCACTCATAGCACCGTCCGGTCCCTGTGCACGGCGTAATCCAAATTCCATGATAGGAGCTTTTTTACTTGCAAGCCAGATGCGTGCAGTTTTTGTTGCAATAAGGCTCTGGAAGTTTACGTGATTCAAAATGAGTCCTTCCAGAATCTGTGCTTCGATAAGATTTGCGTGAATGCGTACGAGCGGTTCCTGCGGAAAGATGATTGTGCCTTCGTCCATTGTGTAAAGGTCGCCGGTAAAATGCCAGTCCTTAAGGTAGTCAAGAAAGCCCTGTTCAAAAATCTTTTGCTCTGCAAGGTATTTAATATCATCTTCGCTGAATCTAAAAGAGGTGAGTGCGTCCAGCAGGGTTTCGTTTCCGGCAAGTACACTAAAGCCGCCGTTAAAAGGATTTTTGCGGAAGAACATATCAAACACAACTTTTTCGTTCATGTTTTCCTTCCAGTAGCCCTGTGCCATTGTAAGTTCATAAAAGTCTGTAAAAAGCGCACTGTTGATTGTGCTGTTTTCAATAATTGGGTCCATTAATTAAACTCCTCAATACTTATTTCTTTTTCTTTCTGTTCTTCATCAGGATTGCGTGGGCGCTGCATATGCTTGTAGGTGTAGCGTGCCACAAGCCCTCGTCCCACAAAGCGGCTCATAAATGCTGTAAGCCGCCACTTGAGTCTGTAAAGCGAAGTAAGCTTTCCCTTATAGGCGCGGGCCAGACATTGTGCAACAACACCCTCCGGCGGAATGCCGCCCTTTACTTCCTTACGTGCTCCGTTGGATGCAACATTTGCAAACTCTGTACTTACAGAGCCGGGGCAAAGTGCACTTACTTTAATTCCACGGTCTTTGAGTTCTGCCGCAAGCGCTACAGAAAGGCTCAAAACATAGGCTTTGGTTGCTGCATAAACCGCAAAATTTCCAAGCGGCATAAACGCTGCAAGGCTTGAAGTATTTATAATTACCGAGCCCTTTTTCATAAACGGTAGTGCAATTCCGCAAAGTCCTGTAAGGGCAGTGCAGTTAAGCTCGACCATCTGCATCTGTGCTGTTACCGAAGTGTCTTCAAAAGGTCCGTAGGTTCCAAAGCCCGCGTTGTTTACAAGCAGGCCTATCTGTATTCCGCTTTCTACCTTTACAAGCTTTTCGTTTTCTTCCTTTAGAAGGTTTTCAAGCTGGCGTACGCCTTCCATGCCGCCCAGGTCAAGCTGAACAGGTCTTACAACCAGAAAATTTTTTGTCTGATTTATTGTATGAGCAAGCTGTTCAAGATTTTCGAGCCTTCGTGCCACAATCCAGATTTCATCAAAATCATAATTTCTGGCAACCTGGATGGCAAATTCCTTCCCCATCCCAGAGCTCGCACCCGTAATAACGGCAATGTTTTTCATACTAATAATTATATCACTTGTAAAAGTTCGGGGCAACACATATAATTATTGTATGAAAAAGTACCTTTTCTGGCTTTTGTGCGGGTGTGTGGTTTGTTTGTGTGCCTGCCGCAATCAGAAAAAAATTAATCAGAAAGAACTTTTGACTCATGCGCGCGGACAGGATGCCCTGCAGTATACAAAGCTTGTAAAACAGCAGAAGGAGCAGGCTGTCGAAGATTATATAGATTCGCTGCCGCTGGAAGAAAAAATTGCGCAGCTTTTTGTTGTAAATATTGTAGGGGCCAGCAGTTTTGTGCCTGTAGAAGAAAATATTGCCGGCGGATTTTTGTATTTTGGGTATAATATTGCCGGGACGCCTTTTGAAATGCTTTCGTTTAATCAGTCTGTAATTGATTATTGCAGACAGCATAATAAGATTGTTCCTTTTATGACCGTGGACCAGGAAGGTGGTTATGTAAACCGTCTGCGCTCTTTGAATGGACCGCTTCCTTCTGCACAGCGTGTAACCGAAAATCTGAATATTGAACAGGCGGGGCTTTTGTACAGTCTACAGGCCCAACAGATGAAGGCGCTTGGTTTTACAATGAATCTTGCACCGGTTGCAGAGGTTTGCACTTCCGATAACGAGCAGTTTCTGGACGGACGCAGCTTTGGAAACTTAACGCAGGTAGGACTGTACGGTAGTGCTTGTGTACAGGCCTACGAATCAAACGGAATTGGAACTGTGCTCAAGCATTTTCCGGGAAATACAAATACAGACCCTCATACGGGGCTTCCCGAAATTCAATGGACTAAGCAGGAACTAGAGACCCAGCTGGATTCCTTCCGTACTCTTGTTGAACAAAATCCAAGTGCTATCTTAATGTCTCATGCGCGTGTTGCAGGTTATGATGAAAATAATCCTGCATGTCTTTCTGAATATTGGGTTACTAAGGTTTTGCGCAACGATTTTGGCTACAACGGAATTATTTTTTCTGATGATATTTTTATGGGTGCGCTTGCAGATAACGGGTATCCGCCGGAGGTTGCAGTTATTGCTGCTATAGAAGCCGGTATTGACTGCATTATGATTTCTGAAAAACGCATAAATGACAGCGTAAAGGTTTTGTGCAAAAAGGCAGAGCAAGACGGGCAGTTTGAAGAAAAAATTGACAGGGCAGTGCGCCACATTTTTGATTATAAAATTAAGTGCGGTTTTTTAAGTCTTGCGCTTGATGATAACGGAAAATATTTTGTTTGCCCTGAATATCCTGAACTATCTGATGACGGCTTTGAACAGGCAAAGGAAAAAAATATAAAGCTTTATCTGGAAAACTTTTAATGGGAAAAAAGAATAAAAATGAACAGGGCAATGCACCGCTTAAGGGTGCTGCCGGTTTTGAACAGTATTATTCTTCTCTTTATGGCCTGCGCTGGGAGGCCCTTAAAAAAGCCTTTGCGGCTCCAACAGATTCTGTGGAGTTTAAGCTGCCCGGTGCACAAAAGCCTTATTATCTTGATAGTGCGAGTATTTTTGCCGCACAGTGTCTGCCGCTTGATGGCGCTGTTGATATTCTGGATTTATGTGCCGCACCCGGTGGAAAGACACTTGTTCTTGCAAGTCGCATGGGGCCGGATGCAGTCCTTTATTCCAACGAACGTTCGGCTCAGCGCAAACACAGACTGGCTGTTGTAGTAGAGGAGTGCCTGCCTGCGGATATAAGTGAGCGTGTAAAGGTGTCTTGCAGCGATGGTGCTACCTGGTGTAAGCGCCAGAGTGAATGCTTTGACGCAATTTTACTGGATGCACCGTGTTCTTCTGAACGCCACGTGCTTGCAGATCCAAAATATCTTGAGCAGTGGTCTCCAAGCAGAATAAAAACCGTAACAATGGAACAGTGGGCCCTTCTTAGCAGCGCCTTCCGTCTTTTGCGAAGGGGAGGCCACCTTTTATATTCAACCTGTGCTCTGTGCCCTCAGGAAAACGACGGCATGATAGACCGGCTTATTAAAAAGTTTGGGGCAGATTCCTTTGAAATACAAGAACCCGCTGTCATTGCGAGCGGAGCGACGGCGACTTTTGCGAAGCAAAATGTCGGTAAGCACGCGCCAGCGTGCGACCAATCTACGATACTCTTAGAAAAATCAATTCACGGCCACCAGATCCTCCCAGACACCTCTAACGGCGCAGGACCGATATATTTTTCGCTGATAAAGAAACTATAGTCATCCCGAACTTGTTTCGGGATCTATAGATGCTGAAACAAGTTCAGCATTACAGTTTGAAAACCACTTGATTTTTAGTCATTTTAAGGTGATAATATAGGATAGTATTGTATACGGGAGCATCTAATGGCAGTAAATATACAAGATAAAGATGAAGACAAACTTCAAAAAATCATGGAGATTGAGCGTCAGCTTAACGAGATTCAAGACGTTGACGTACTTTTGGAGCGTATTCTCACAGAAACCAGGCGTATTGTAAATGCAGACGCCGGTTCTATTTATGTTGTAGAAGAAGACCGCATCAAGATTAAATATGGTCAGAATGATACTCACTTAAAAGAACTTGCTCCTGGAGAAAAGCTTCCTTACAGCTGTTTCTCTTTCCCGATTAACGAAAAACAGATCTGCGGTTATGTAGCATCTACCGGTCAGTCAATAAATATTCCGGACTGCTATCATATTCCGGAAGATAAGCCCTATAAATTCAATAAAAACACGGATATTATGACCAACTACCGTACAAAGTCTATGTACACATTCCCTCTTAAGAATGCAAACGGTCAGATTCTGGGTGTTCTTCAGATTATCAACAAGTTGGACGAAAACGGTGCAGTTATTGCCTTTGACGAAGAAGACGAGCTTTTTATTGCACATTTTGCGGTAAGTGCCGTACAGGCTTTGCAGCATGCCTACCTTACAAGCAATATGGTAAAGCGCATGCTCAAGATGGCAGAGTTCCGCGATCCAAAGGAAACATACCCTCACGTAGAGCGTGTTTCTTCCTTTGCTATGGAAATTTACGACCGCTGGGCCTTTAATCACAATATCCCTGCTGATGAAA
>JAFYDO010000199.1 GCA_017544745.1 Treponema sp.
GCAGTTTCATCTTCTGTAGCGCTGAGCATAACTGCGTTTCCACGGCTCTTGGACATTTTCTGGCTTCCATCCAATCCCAAAATCATTGGAGTTTTAGAAAGCAATGCCTGAGGCTCAGGGAACACAGGTTCCTTACCCATGTCGGTACAGAACTTTTTATTAAAGCGGCTTGCAATTGTACGTGTCATTTCAAGGTGTGGCAGCTGGTCTTTTCCTACAGGAACAACGTTTCCCTTGCAGAAAAGAATATCACAGGCCTGATGAACAGGATATGTATACATTCCGGCATTTACATTTTTAAGACCAGCACTTTCAATTTCTTCTTTTACGGTTGGATTGCGTGACAACTCTGCATTAGAAACAAGAGTCAAAAACGGAATCATAAGCTGGTTACATTCAGGAACATAGCTGTGCGGATAGATGATTACATCCTGTTTTTCTGGATTAATTCCTGCAGCAAGATAATCAATTACAAGCTGCTTTGTATTCTGGCTTATTTTATCAAAAGCATCATGGTCTGTTAAAACCTGATAGTCTGCAATCAAAATCATTGTTGGAACGCCCATATTTGCAAGGCGAACACGGTTCTGCAGTGAACCAAAATAGTGTCCGATATGCAAAAGTCCTGTAGGACGGTCACCAGTAAGCACGCGGTACTTTTTAGGATTCTTAGTCAAATCCTCTTCAATCTTACGGCTTCGTTCCAGTGCAGCTTCAAAGCTTTTGTTTATATCTGTGTACTGAATTTCATCACTCATTTTCTTTCCTCTTTTGCGTAATTTTATAGAGAAACACTTTTTTTTTCAATAAAAAAGTTTTATAATAAAAAAATGAATGCGATCGACATCTTTCAGGACTGGCTCGACGATTATCTGAACTTTGAGAACAATCCTAAAAAAGACATTTTCTGGCTCGACACAATAGATTTTCTCTGCAAAAGGTTTGATAATCCTCAGGATTTTGCTCCCTGCATTCATGTTGCGGGTTCTAAAGGAAAAGGTTCTGTAAGCCGCATGATTGCATGTGTTTTGGAAGAAGCAGGCTACAACGTAGGACTCTACTCTTCTCCGCACATCACAGATTTTCGCGAACGCATTTCTAAACCAACAGAATTTTTTGACGAATCAATTTACGAAGCCGCTGTAAAAGAAATAATGCCAAATATAGATTCCATCATAAATCTTCCTGCAGACAGACCTATAACCTGGTTTGAACTTGTTACGCTTTATGCATTTTTGTGCTTCCGCAAAGCTAACGTAGACTGGTCGGTTTTTGAAGTTGGTATGGGGGGGCGCCTGGATGCAACAAATGTAATTCGTCCAAAGCTCTGCTGTATTACAGGAATTGAACTTGAACATACGGAATTTCTTGGTGACACACTCGAAAAAATTGCTGCCGAAAAAGCAGGAATTATAAAGAACTGTACCCCGGTTGTAATTGCACGCCAGCAGACCGAAAACGTAAAAATCATTCTGAGAGAAAAAGCTTTTACCCGTCATGCTCCCTGTTATTTTGTTGATGAAATAATTAAAAAGGCTACCTACTGTTTTAATGAACAGGATAAAAATATGTGCCTCATGCTCGAAAGCGACATTTTTAACCGCCCTATAAAAACTAAGCTTAGCATGCTTGGTAAATGTCAGGTTTTAAATGCGGCACAGGCTGCAATTGCAGTTAAAAAGATTCTTCCAAATCTTGACGAGGCAATTATCGAACGCGGACTTGCAAAAGCTAAGCTTCCTGGACGCTTTGAAATTATTGACAATGTGCCTGGTTATCCTGGAATTCCACATCTTATTCTGGATGGAGCTCATACCCTCAACAGCATTAAACTTACTCTTGAAACTCTTGGACGAATGTACGACGACAAAAAAGTAAATCTGCTTTTTGCATGTGCTGCCGACAAGGATATCAAGGATATTTCGCTGCAGTTTAAGTACCGCTTTGATCATGTTTATGTAACAAAGCCCGGAGATAAAAAACAGTCAAATATCAATGCAGAAATTGAAGCCTTTAAGAAGGCACAAATTGATTTTACTGCCGATGCAGACTACAAAAAAATGATTCAAAAAGCTTTTGCCGAGTCATCCGAAAGCGGAGC
>JAFYDO010000200.1 GCA_017544745.1 Treponema sp.
ACTGAAAGAGTTTACAAAACAAATACAAGGAGAAGAAAATGGCATTTGACTACAAAAAAGAATTTAAAGAATTTTATCTTCCACCAAAGAAACCGCAGATTGTATATATCCCAAAAATGCAATTTGTTGCCGTCCGGGGAAAAGGAAATCCTAATGATGAAGAAGGTGAATACAAAAATGCTCTTGCAGTGCAATACGCAATTTCCTATACAATCAAGATGAGCAAAATGGGTGACCACAGAATTGATGGTTACTTTGACTATGTCGTTCCTCCGTTGGAAGGTTTCTGGTGGCAGGAGAAAAATGGTGTTGCTGTTCCGGGTTTTGATTATACAGACAAATCTTCTTTCAATTGGATTTCTGTAATCCGACTTCCTGATTTTGTGACTCAAAAAGATTTTGACTGGGCAAAGGAAAGTGCTGCTGCGAAAAAAGGTTTGGATTGTTCGCGAGCAGAACTTTTTCAGCTTGAAGAAGGAGACTGCGTCCAGATTATGCATATCGGCTCCTATGACGATGAACCTGCAACTATCAAGCTGATGGACGAGTTTGCCCTCGATAACGGATACACGCTTGATTTCTCAGAAAGCAGACTTCATCATGAAATCTATCTGAGTGACCCGCGAAAAACCGCGCCAGAAAAACTAAAGACTGTAATAAGACATCCTGTAAGGAAAGCGTAAATGAAAAATGAACTCTTAGAAAACTTGGTAAAACTCCACACCACACCAATGGGCGTGGCGCGTATTCGCCGTAATCTCTCCCTAGGTGATAATGAAAAAGATGTCGTTGCATTCTGCCGTCAGAAAATTCTTGACGACAAAGCTGACATCACCCGTCAGGGAAAAAACTGGTATGTCAAAATTGATGATTGCATTATTACCGTAAATGCATACAGTTTTACAATCATTACTGCTCATTCTCCAAAAAAATAAAAAAAATCCCAACCTTTTTCCAAAACCCTGCACTATATAAGCAAACCGGTTTATAGTAAAATGGAATAGCGATGGAAAAAGAAATCTTTTGATGTTTTCGGATACATTGCCGGAGTAATTTTTTAATTTCCCGAGCTCTTGTAATACTTAATACTGAATCTCCAGAACGCGTAGGCCAGCAGATACATGACAAGCCCGACAACTGGAGTGATGTACATAAAGATGGCAGGGTAGGCAGCCATGTCATCTTTCCTGAGTAAAAACTGGGCCGGGAAATAATTTACAAATGCAAACGGAACTACAAAGGTCATCAAAAACTGAATTGCCTTGTGGAAAATGCTGATAGGGTAGCCTGCAAATTTTCTCATGTTCCAGTAGAAAACTGATTTTAAGGCATCGGTTTCTAAAAGGTAAATGTTGAGTGTAGCAAGAAACAAAAAGATTGCTCCCTGAATCAATACACCACCCGCGATTGTAAAGATATAATAGATAACTCGGAGCGGTGTCCATACAACTCCAATCTTTGCAGCGGACAAAATAAATAACAGGATTCCAAGCCCGCCGTGGCCCACTGCCGCAAACCAATCTGCATTTGCAAAAATCAACTGATACAAAAGGCCTCGTGGTCTTAAGATATATCTGTCAAAGCCGCCGCTTCTTACCGTGCCTCCAAAATCGCGCAGGCCGGTAAAAAAGATAATCAGAATGCCATAAGTAACATAAACAAGGCTGAACAGAAAAAGCATTTCGTAAATGTTCCAGCCGTTCAAAGTATCAAACTTCAAAAGAGTAAAATAAATTACGATGATTGCAGTTGCTTCGCGCATAAAAACTGCAAGAGAACGCAAAATTGCATCAACCTTATACTGAAACCAGGAGCGGAAAATCATCCGCGTATATACTGCCGAAAGACTAAGCCAATCAGATTTCATAATTAACCTCCCTGAACTACAAGCTTTCTTTTGCCCTTGTTCCATAAAACAAAGCCGCAGGCCATAAGTAAGCATATCCACACAAGTTGTTTAATAAAGCCTGCCAAAATTTCTCCACCGTTTATGGTTCCAAGATAAATCTGCACCGGTGTAAAATAGATTCCTTCAAACGGCGTAAA
>JAFYDO010000201.1 GCA_017544745.1 Treponema sp.
AATTAACTCAAAGAGTATAAATTTATTCAATTATATACATTTTTAATCATTTTTTTCTAATTCCATGTTATAATAGAATGTCTAAAAGAGGAATAAAATGCATATTTCATATAATGAATTTCACATATCAAAAAAAGTACGTGACCTTTGCTCATTCGAAGAAGGTCTCTTTGCATCCAGCGGAAACGTTGTGTTTGCAAATATGAGGAACGTACGCAATTTCCAAGTGCTCTATAACAATTACATAGAAAACGTAACTGGAGACGACAATAAAAAAGTAAGCGCAGGCCAGCTCAACGCAATGGGTCTCATAGATGAAATCCTACACTATGTCTGCATGCTCTACCGCCGCAACAAGGTCCCAACCTTTATGACAGACCTTCTTGCAGACCTGGACAAACAGTTTACAAAAAAAGAAATAGACACTCTGCTTCTGGACTTTATAAAAGAGTTCCCACCGGTAGAAGTTTACAAAGAAAAATGCACTCCTCAAGAATTTCTTGCACGCACAGCAATTGACCCTGCAACAAATGCCACCCGCACAAACCGTGAGCAAACCCTCGAAGAGCTCGTTCTCCTTCATCTTGCAAACGAAAATGCAGCGTTTAAACCGTTCCTTCTGCTTTTTGGCGATACCGAACTTGCAAAAAACAAACTCTACAGCAAAACCTGGACTGCTATAAAAAAATACGCAAAAGCCCAGCCAACTTTCGGTCCGTTTGACCACGATCTTATAAATCTCCTTAAAGAACCACAGGCCTTTGCGCCGGACAGTCTTAAAGGCCAGCTTGAATATATTCAGAAATACTGGGCAGAGTTCCTTGGCGAATGGCTCAAGCGAATCCTTGCCGGCATGGACACAATCAGCGAAGAAGAAAAAGCTGCATGGCATGGCTTTGGTGGCGGCGACCTCCCTGATATGGCTGCCTACTCTTTTGAAAACCTCATGAACGAATACGAGCGCTACAGCCCCGACAGTGACTGGATGCCAAAGGTTATCCTTATAGCAAAAACAGTCCTTGTATGGCTGGACCAGCTTACAAAACAATACGGCTACCCTATCACACGCCTTGACCAGATTCCTGACCCGGAACTCGACAAGCTCCGCGACGAAGGCTTTACAGGACTTTGGCTCATAGGACTTTGGGAACGATCTAAAGCAAGCCGCCGCATCAAACAGATTTGTGGAAACCCTGAAGCTGCAGCAAGCGCCTACTCACTTTTTGATTACAACATTGCCCAGAACATTGGTGGCTGGGACGCACTTGCAAACCTCCGCCAGAGACTTTGGCAACGCGGTATAAGACTTGCTTCCGACATGGTTCCAAACCACACAGGTATGGACGGAGACTGGGTAATCAACCGGCCGGATCTTTTTATTCAGCGCCGCGACTGCCCGTTCCCGCACTACACCTTTAATGGAGAAAACCTTTCGCAGGACGGACGCGTTTCCCTCTTCCTCGAAGACCACTACTACAGCAAAAACGACTGTGCTGTAGTTTTTAAGCGCGTAGACAATCAGACAGGCGATACCCGCTACATCTACCACGGAAACGACGGAACTGGCCTCCCATGGAACGACACCGCACAGATAGACTTTTTGAACCCTGCTGCCCGCGAAGCCGTAATGCAGGAAATCTTACACGTTGCACAGAACTTCCCGATTATCCGCTTTGATGCCGCAATGGTTCTTGCAAAAAAATCAATCCGCCGCTTGTGGTATCCGGAGCCTGGACATGGAGGAGACATTGCAACCCGAAGTGAAACAGGATTAAGCACACAGCAGTTCAACGACGCAATTCCAAATGAATTCTGGCGCGAAGTTGTAGACCGTGTTGCCCAGGAATGTCCTGACACACTGTTGCTTGCCGAAGCTTTCTGGATGATGGAAGGCTACTTTGTACGAACACTCGGAATGCACCGCGTATACAACTCTGCATTCATGAACATGCTCAAAAAAGAGGAAAACCAGAAATACCGCGAAACTGTAAAAAATACAATCACCTTTGATCCGCAGGTTCTTAAGCGCTATGTAAACTTTATGAACAACCCGGACGAAGAAACAGCAATTGCTCAGTTTGGCGACGGCGACAAATACTTTGGTGTATGTACCCTCATGATTACAATGCCGGGTCTGCCTATGTTTGGTCACGGACAGATAGAAGGCTTTACCGAAAAATACGGCATGGAATACACTAAGGCCTACAAAGACGAAAAACCAAGCCAGTATCTTGTAGACAGGCACTGGCGCGAAATATTCCCGTTGATGAAAAAACGCTACCTGTTCAGTGGTGTAGACAACTTCCTTTTCTACGACCTGTGGCAGGACGGCCAGGTAAACGAAAACGTATTTGCCTACTCAAACGGTGCCGGTCAGGAAAGAGTATTTGTCGTATACAACAACAAGTACGACCGTGCATACGGTTGGATCAAACAGTCTGACCCATACGCAGTAAAAACAGGCGACGGCGACAAAACAACCCTAACCTCACGCTCAATTTCTGAAGGACTCAACCTCAACGGAGAAGACGATAAATACTGTATTTTCCGCGAGCACAGAAGCGGCCTCTGGTTTATCCGCAAGAGCCGCGAAATCTGCGAAAAAGGTCTTTTTGTAATGCTCAACGGTTTTGAATACCAGGTTTATCTTGATGTTCACCAGGTAACAGACGAAGCCGACGGTCGCTACAGAATTCTTTGCGAACACTTAAACGGTGCCGGCTGCGAAGATATTGAATCGGCATGGCAGGATATAATATACAAAGACCTTTATGCCACAATGGAAAATTATGTAAAAGCAGTGCTTCCTCCGCTTGTTCTTGCATTTACAAATCCAAAAGAGCCAAAGGTTAAAGCTGCAGATATAACAAAGCTCCTCAAGGCTGCCGAAAAACAAGCCAAGGCTTTTGAAACAGAATGTGAAAAAATAGAAAAGGAAGCAGAAGGAAGTCTTAAAGAAAAGACAAGCAAAACTGCAAAGAGCAAAGCCAAAACCGGCGAAAAGGCAAACTCAAAAAAATCCGCTGCATGCACTCTTTCAAAGGATGTTCAGCAGTACATCAAGCTTCTTATTCAGGCCCACAATGCAAAGGCTGCAAAAAAGCCTGCAGATTTACAAAAAGCAATTGCAAATGCAAAAGAGCCAGCCCTTATCCTAAAACTTATGGAAAGCTCAGACCCTAACCTCGAGCTTGTTCTGCTTTGCCGGGTTCTTAGCGGTAAATATGCAACCTCCGGTCTTGCCGACTACCTGAACTTTGCAAGAAAATTCAATCAGTTTATCACAGCCTTTATAGAAGGTGGCAAAAGCCTCCGCGCAGATCTTACAAGAACCTTCCTACTTGCCCGCGTAAGTGATGTTACAAAGCTTTCTACACCGGCCGGACGACGCAATGCCGCAGCCCGCATAACAGAACTTCTTGTAATAAGCAAACACAGACGTTTCTTAAGCGGCGCAAACACCTTTGACAACATTGTCTGGTTCAATAAAGAAATTACAGATTACAGCTTGAATCTTGTTGAACTTTTAATGATGCTGAATGCAAAGACCGCAGACTTAGAAAACATTCTCAAACTCTTTAAAGACCTTAGAGCTGCAAAACTCAAGGCCGCCTATAAGTGTGAATTGTTTGCAAAGGCTTATGAGCCCCTTCGACAGGCTCAGGGACCGCGGGTAAAGGCTCAGGGACCACAGAAAAAAAAGGCCTCGAGCTCAAAAAAAGCAACTCCAGCAAAAAAAGCCTCATCATCCAAAAAGTCAAACTCAAAGGAGAAAAAGTAAATGATAGTTTCTACAAAAGGAAGATATGCACTCCGAGTCCTTACAGACCTCGCAGAACAGGAAGCAAAAAACAAAGACACCCAGAGAACGCCTCTTAAAGAAATTGCCGAACGACAGGACATATCTCAAAAATATATAGAAGCAATCATGACACTTCTTTCTAAAAACGGATTTGTTGATGCTGTTCACGGAAAAGGCGGCGGCTATAAATTAAACAGAAAGCCCGAAGAATACAAGATTGGAGACATTCTGCGCGTTACAGAAGGAACTCTTGCTCCTGTTGCCTGTCTGGAAAAAAATGCCGACGCCTGCCCTCGCGAAAAAGAATGTCGCACAATCAAAATGTGGACAAAGCTCGATGATCTTATAGAAAATTATCTGGACAGCGTAACAATAAAAGATTTGATGCGGGAGTAGATTGTGTCATGCTGAACTCGTTTCAGCATCTGAGATTCCGAAACAAGTTCGGAATGACATACTTATAATTCTGATAATTCGTCTATTTCGGAAATATCAAGCAGAGAATCCTTTGGAATGATGATGGAAGCAATTGTTTCATCTTCCGAAGTGCTGAACTTAAGGCAGTCTGTATTAAGTCCAAGCTTTTTAAGCATAATCATTATAGTTATAATTCCAAGTCCCGAACCTTCTGTCTGGTCAATATCTGCAAAAGCATCGGAAACTTCATTATAAACCTTTGTTTTTTCAATTTTATCCTGAATGCGCTTGTACTCTGCACTGGTAATTTTTGTATTATTGGTAACAGAAACACAAATAACATCATCTGCCGAAAGCTGAAGATGAACCTGCAATCTACCCGCAGCAAGCTCTTTTTTATAATGCTCCTTGTTATCAGAAAGGTTTTCCTTAAAATTCTTCATTCCGCTCTGATAGTCTGCGGCATCATTTATATTAAGATTCTGTTCCTGAAAGAAAATACGTTTTGCGTTTGCTTTACTTGCATTATCCAAAAGTTCAAAAAGACAATATGAAAGACAGTTAAAAAGGAAGGATTCATTACATTCATCGAGGAAAATATGAAGTATTGATTGAAATCTCTGCTTTTGTTCAAGAGTAAGGGTGTAACAATAAAAGTCAACCGGCTGTCGGTTTTTAACAGCCTCTTTTATCTGGAGTACCTCTTGTTCGCTAACATTCTCTTCCATAACTTTCATAATTATATATATTATAACCCTAATTTCGGCATTTTTTCAACAAAAAAACCCAAAAAAAATATAATTTTCTAAATGCCCATAATAAGCTTTTTTAGAGCCGCAGCGTCTCCAATAACAGGACGATTCAATCTTACAGGCTTAAGACAACGTGCAACATTTTCCGGCATGGCAGGAACTTCACCAGTAACATGACGGCAATAATCTTTGCTCAACGACGGATGATTTTGCGAAACAAGCACAACCGTACAGTCGCTGTCACTGTCATTATTACTCATAGCAGCAGCATAAGCACTGGCAGTTCCAGGGTCTGCAAAAACACCGTACTTCATAAAAAGTTCCTTAGCTGCTTTTTCGCGGTCACGCTCTGTCACAACAGAAGGAATTACAAAATGGCGCATCATAAGTGCGTTATCTTCAAAGAACGATTCAAGGCGTTCCAGATTTGCAGGTGCAACAGGATTTGCTTCTCCGCGTTCATTACGGCTAACAAAAGAATCCAGCATCTGTGCATAGCCCTGGCCGTCCACACCAAGAGCAGGAGTTGCAGGAACATAAAATCCGTTTACAGGAAGTGCAAAGCGCCAGCCGTAAAGCCCCGCAATAAGCATTCCGTAGTTTCCAGGCTCCATTGCATAAAAAACGTCCCCGTCTATCTTGTGTTTAATCTGCGCAAAAGCATAAGGAAAATGAAAAACCTGAGCCATAAGACGACAAACATTTGTAGTATTTGCAAGCGTAAGCTTTTTATCCTGAACAAAGGCCTCGTCTTCAAAAAGCGAACGGATTGCAGCCTTTATTTCATCCTCGGAGCCTTCCATTTCTACAGGCAGAATGTTTCCACCGTTCCAGGCAAAGTCTTCTTCTTCAAGCCCGCGAACCTGCCCCTTCTGATAAACCAGCACAGCCTTAATTGTTTTTTTGCCGCGCAAAACCTTTGCCAAAAGTGTTCCAAGCTCTCCGTGAGTAAAGTCCACAAAAACAGAATTGCCGCCATAAAGGGCATGAGTTGTTTCAAGATAAGAACAAAGATAGCTTACTCCAAAGTCGCGGTAACAGCCGGTATAGCCGTGATACAGTTCAAGATTAAAAAGATTGTCATCCAGCTGATTAAGACGTGGCGCAAACGGAAAAGCCTTTTCTGCAATGGTCTGACAAATAATTGGAGAAAACTCATTTTTCATGTAGGCACTTGTAAGAGTACCCGCAATAGAAGTAAAAGTTGTGTCCTTATCTATATAATAAATCCAGCGGCGAAGGTCTTCAAAGCCCGCAGCCGAAGGAACAAAAACTCCTCCGTCCTTAGGAAGGCAAGCCCGTACCGCCTGAGAAAATTCAACCTGTAAGCTGTTGTTTCGTGTACTTGTAAAAATCAATCTTCTATTCCCGGAATGTGCTTTTTGAGGTGCTCAAGGAACTGCTCTCCTGTAACACCTTCACGCAGGCATGCAAACATACAGTTATCGCCTGCAACAGTTCCAAGCACTTCGTTAAGATTAAGATTATCTATTGCATTACATACTGTATTTGCGTGCCCCGGAAAAGTTTTGATTACAACAATGTTTCCGCTGTAATCTATACTCACATATCCGCGCAAAAAGTCCTGAACATAAATTGCTTCGCTTTCTCCGCTTTCGTCTTCGCCAGGCAGAGCATACATGTAGCCGGATTTTCCGTCCGGAACCTTGCCCACCTTTAAAAGCTTAAGATCGCGGCTCAAGGTAGCCTGAGTAACCTCGTAACCTTCCTTGAGCAGCAAAGCCAGAAGGTCATCCTGACTTTCAATTATGTTATCTTTAATAAGAGTTTTTATAGCCTTAAGGCGCGACTGACGTTCCTTCATGACATTCCCCACAGTTTATTTTATCAACAATCCTGCGTATGCCTTGAGTGCACCTTCCATCTGTCCGCTCAAAACAGTCTTGGCAAGCTTTTTACCAAGCTGAACACCTTCCTGGTCAAAGCTGTTTACATTCCATACAAAGCCCTGGAACATAACCTTGTTTTCGTAGTGAGCAAGAAGTGCACCAAGAGATTTAGGATTAAGCTGGTCTCCGTAAATAAGGCTGCTAGGTCTGTTACCGGCAAATGCCTTATTAGGATTTTCATCGCTCTTACCGCAGGCAAAAGCAACAATCTGTGCAGTTACGTTTGCAGCAAGCTTAACCTGGCTTGTAGAATCTTCTATTATAACATCCTCTCCTGTCTGATTCTGACGGAAGGCAATAAACTGAAGCGGCACAATGTCTGTTCCCTGATGGAGCAGCTGATAGAATGAATGCTGTCCGTTTGTTCCAGGCTCACCAAAAATTACAGGACCTGTAAGATAATTGATTGATGCACCGTCGCGGTTTACGCTCTTACCATTAGATTCCATATCAAGCTGCTGAAGGTGAGCCGGGAAACGACTCAAGGCCTGGCTGTATGGAAGAATTGCAGTTGCAGGATATCCCTGAACATTGCGCTCGTAAATTCCAATAAGTGCATCCATCATGGCAGGGTTTTTTGTAATATCTTTGTTAAGAGCAAGCTTGTCTTCTTCTGCAGCACCTGCAAGGAAGTCGGCAAAAACCTTTGGTCCAAATGCAAGACTCAAAACAGCGCCACCCACTCCAGAAGTAGAAGAATAGCGTCCGCCAATGTAATCATCCATATAGAAGGCAGCCATGTAGTCAGGGTTGTGTGCGAGCGGAGAAGTTTCACTTGTAACAGCAATCATGTGCTTGCTTGCGTCGCAGCCTGCCTTTTTGATGAACTCTTTTACAAAGCTTTCGTTTGTAAGAGTCTCGAGAGTTGTTCCAGACTTAGAAACCAGAATAAAAATTGTCTTAGAAATGTCGAGGGACTTTACAACGCTTGCAGCATCATCAGGGTCTACGTTAGAAATAAAATGTGCTTCCATTTTGAAAGTGTTGTTTTTCTTTGCCCAATTTTCCAGAGCAAGATACATAGCACGTGGACCAAGATCAGAACCACCAATACCAATCTGACATACTGTTGTATATTTTTCGCCCTTTTCGTTTGTGAGTGCACCAGAGTGAACCTTGTCTGCAAAGTCTGCAATGCGCTTTACTTCGTTAAGATAAAACTCGCGCTTGTTTACACCATCGGCCATAACATCTTTTCCAAGCTGACCGCGTGTAAGCTGGTGAAGTACCATGCGCTTCTCTCCAGTGTTAATAACTGCACCGTCCAAAAGCTCCTGATATTTTTCTACAAGCTGCTGTTCATCTGCAAGCTCTGCGAGAGTTTTTATAATCTGTTCGTTTACCTGTTTAGCAGCGTAATTATATGTAAGACCGCCACCCATTCCAACTGAATATTTAGCAATTCTGTCTGCGGCTGTAGGAGCGCTAAGCTCGTCTGCAACAGAAACCATACCTTTTAAAGACTGCAACTTCTTCCAGGAAGAAAGCGAGTCTGCATTTTGCCATGTAGCCATTTAATTTACCTCATACAAAAAAAATGTATATTTATGCATTTATTATATTAAATTGTCACTTTCAAAACAATATCCCTGAATATTTCGTCATTGCGAGCGCAGCATCCCGTCATTGCGAGCGCAGCGCGGCAATCCACATCTCCACCATTTTTTCTTGACGATTCCCCTCCCCCATTATTATATTCACTAATATGAAGATACTTATTTTATCATGCAACACCGGCGGAGGACATAACTCTGCAGCAAAAGCCCTTAAAGAGGTTTTTACAAAAAAAGGAAACACTGCCGACATAAAGGATGTTCTTGCCTTTGGCGGACAAAAAGCTTCTGATCTTGTCTGCGATGCCTACATCGAAATGGTAAAAAAGACTCCAAAACTGTTTGGCGAAATCTATAAAATGGGCAGCAAAATAAGTCAGCTTAATCAGCAAAAGGGAATCCGTTCCCCGGTTTATTATATCAACAAGCTGTACCAGGATGCCCTCGAAGCCTATATAAAGGATAACGGCTACGATGCAGTAGTATGCGTTCATATTTTTGCAGCAGAAGCAATGACAAACCTTAAAAAGCATCACAAACTTACAATTCCGTTCTATTTTATAGCAACAGATTATTACATAAGTCCAATGCTCGAAGAAACCACTCCAAATGCTATATTTATTGCACATAAGGACAGTACCTTTACCTATCTTAACCGTGGAATTCCTAAAAAGCTCATTGTTCCGTCGGGCATTCCGGTTAGCAGTCAATTTACAACAAAAAAAGATAAAAACAAGATTCGTGCAAAGCTTGACCTTGAACCTCAGGACAAAGTCATTCTCCTTATGAGCGGAAGTATGGGCTTTGGAGACCTTATAGACACAGCCCGCTATATATTTGATAACGGCAATGCAGATACCAAAGTTATAGCAATTACAGGCCACAATAAAGAACTGTACAAGGAACTTGAAAAGAACTTTGATGGAGAAACCCGCCTTAAACTCGTGGGCTTTACCGACAAGGTTTCTGATTATATGGATGCAAGTGATGTTCTTCTTACAAAACCGGGCGGACTTTCCAGCACCGAAGCGCTTGCAAAAGGAATTGCAATTGTTCATACAGCGCCTATTCCCGGCTGCGAAACCGAAAATGTTCAGTTTTTTACAGAGCATCATCTTTCACTTTGTGCAAAAGATTCACAGGATGCCGGACGACTTGCAGTTAAACTTCTGGAAGACGAGTTTCTTCGAAATCAGATTCTTGCAGCTCAGGACAACTACAGATGCATTAATTCTGCCGGTCAGATTGCAGATTATGTGATCAATGCTTTTATTCAAAGTAAGTAAAGTGAGCGTTTTTCCTCTTGACAAGTTTGAAAAGAGGAAATAAGATTAAAGTATGGACTTAAGAACAGTATTAACAACAGACACAGTTAACCTTCACCTTAAAGGTACTACAAAAGAAGAAATCGTAGACGAAATGCTCGACGTACTTTACAAGGCAGGAAAAGTAACAGATAAAGCTGCCGCCAGAGAGTGTGTTTTGGACCGCGAGCGCAAGATGTCTACAGGTATGAAGCATGGAATCGCAATTCCTCATGGAAAAACAGATACAGTAAGCGATTTAGTTGCATGTATTGGT
>JAFYDO010000202.1 GCA_017544745.1 Treponema sp.
AAGAGAATGTTACACCAAACTTCTCTTCGATCCATTTGTAAGTTTTGTTGTCAGCAGGTGGCTGTTCGCGCTGCTGAATTGTAAATACGGAGATGTTAAGCTTGTCGCTCTTCTTTGCAGAAGCGCCACTCTTGCTACATCCTACCAAGCTTAATGCCAGAACTGCTGCAGCAGCAACCAACATTATCTTTTTTTTCATAAAGTCCTCCTTATTCTTTTGACTTTTTGACAAAAAAAATTTATTTTTTTAATTCTGCCCGAATTGCTCCGTTCAGAATTATTAAAACCATAGTAAAAAATGAAAAGTTAAACGATACACTTTTTCTGTATATATAGTGTAAATGCGATTATTATAAAAAATACAACTAGACTATCACATTTTTTACAATATAGTCTCATTTCTAAGAAAACTCTTAGAATTCATAAGAGGTTTCCCTTATGCCTTTACAGGCTGTGCATCGGTGTTAAAAACCATCTTATTCTTGTCGGCACAGGTGTACGGCTTCCATTCAGGAAGATTACTGTCATCGCAATCCTTTCCGTTAGGGTTTCCGGTCTTTACAAAGTTGCACAGGTAGTTGCACATCTTGCGGGATACATCATACTGCATGCCTTTAAAAGGTCTCCAGCATTTTGCAAGGGTTTCGAACCAGAACCAAAGGTCTACAGAATGGAAGGTTCCCGGATTATCCCAGCCCGGAATAGGAACATCAAACTCATAGTACCAGTTATCTGCCTTTTTACCTGACTTTTCAAGGAACTCTGCGTAAGCCTTTACTGCAAGGGCAAGCGGCTGAATTTTTGGTCCATCAGGCTTTGACGGATCTGCAGGGAACAGGAACTCATCTGTTGTGTGACCAAGAATAAGAGGAACCGGTTCAACCTTTCCCTGTTTAAGAAGCTCAAAAAAATCTCCGCAGACAAATTTTTCATCACAAACCGGAGTCCAGGTTGCAATTGATTTTGCGTGACCACCGTATTCATCCCACTTTTTGCGCAGGGTTGGAGTATCTATGGCACGAGCCTCTGCAAGATTTTTTACTCCCATAAAATTAAAGAAGTCTACACCGCACTGCTCTGCTTCTGACAAAGTTTTCTGGCGGAAAAAGCTGTTATCAGGAGAATAGAACATTCCACTGTGAACTACAGCACGCTTGTAAATGCCCTGAGTTCCGTAAGCTATCTGATTAAGAACGCTTCCGCCACCTGCAGACTGGCCTCCTATTGTAATATTGTCCGGATCCCCTCCAAATGCGCTGATGTTGTCCTTAACCCACTGCATGGCACATCTCTGATCAAGCAGACCAAAGTTGGCAGGCTGCTCAGGATTTTCTGCAGTAATTTCTGGGTGACAAAGGAAACCGAACATATTAAGACGGTAGTTTACTGTTACTACAACTATTCCACGGCGGGCAATGCGCTCTCCGTCAAATTCCATTTCGGCAGTAAAGCCGGTCTGCCATCCGCCACCGTAAATCCAGAAGTATACGGGAAGCTTTTCGTCTGCAGCATTGGCAGGTGTCCATATATTTACTGTAAGACAGTCTTCGCCCATAGGAATGTCTTTATCTACAGACCATTCACGGCAATAGATGTCGTTTGGATCATAATAAGGTGTTGGCTGTACCGGGATTGGTGAAAATTTATAGGCCTGCATAAGTCCGTCCCATTTTTCGTCCCATGGAACAGGTGCGTGCCATCTTAAGTTGCCAACCGGCTGCTTTGCAAAAGGAATACCTTTAAAAGAAGTGATTCGAGGGTCCGCAGCAGGGAGCCCTTCAATTTTTCCAAATTTAGTTTGTGCAATTCTTAACATATGTATTTATTATTATTCAGAATCCTATAAATAATACACTCAAACTTGCACATTTTTTACATTTTATTCTCATTTTGTATAAAAGTGTGATATAATGGCATAATGGCTCGGACAAAAGAATTCCCTATAGGACTTTTTTCTCAAAATGGTTATCTGGAGCAGGCTCATCATCATATAGAATACGAAATCTTCTATATAGATAGCGGTTCCGTGGAATTTGGCATAGAAGAAACTGCTGTTATTGCACAGGCAGGAGACGTCATCTTTATGCATCCGGGGACAAATCACTATGTAAAAAAGCTTGAAGGAACTGAATACCACTATTATGCCATGGTTTTTGACGGCTCAGTGCTGGGCCAGGAAGGAGACCCCGTACGAAGCATTCTTGAAAGCATAAGGGTTTCGCGTTTTGTAAAGCTTCCCGAAGATATTCTTGAAAAACTGCGGCAGGCTACAGAAAATGAAAGACAGCTGAACTTTGGGCACGAGCTTATTGTAAAATCGGTTCTGCTTGATATTCTTGCTCATATTCTTGCAACAAAACAGTATGTAGAAATAAGCGACAACCTGCGTACCGAACAGGGCAACCGCGTAAATGCTATTGACGTTACTTTGAACTATGTACGCGAGCATTACAGGGAAAACATTTCTCTGGATGATGTACTCAAGATTACTTCATACAGCAAGAGCCACTTTATACGCCTGTTTAAAAAACATGTAGGCATGAACCTTACTGACTATATCAATAAATATAGAATAGAAAAGTCATGCCTTGATTTAATTTATACTTCCAAAAACGTCACCGAAATTGCCACCGAAAACGGCTTTAATACGGTTCAGTATTTTTCCAAAACCTTTAAACTGTATATGAAGTGCACGCCCAAGCAGTACCAGCGCAACGGAAAGAATATTATCATCCCGTCGAGTGTGGCGACTATAAATTAAAAAGGATAGTGCTCCCGTGGGAAATAACCGCAGCCAGCTGAAGAAACCTGTCTGCGGCCATTTCCCACTCCGCACTATCCTTTTTAAGAGTATTCTCCCAGTTTCGCCGGAATGATTACATTCTTAGTTAAACCGAATAGATTTCAATTGTGCCGAACCGCCGCCAACCCAGGTGAGGTAGAGGGCATTTACGCCGTCGGGGAAGTCTATGTCTATGGTGTCTGGCTCCCAGAAGTTGGCAGATTCGCATTTTAAGGTACCAAGAACCGGGCCGTCCCACTTGGTTCGGATTTCGAAGGCGCCGTACATGTAGCCACGTACTACCAGCGACAGCTTGTGAACATCCTTAAAATCAAAATACTTAAAGCCTATGGTTGTTTTGTCGGTAATGTCTACGATGTAACCCAATTCCTCGTCGCCGTCGCGGCCATCCTGAGTGATTTTTGGCTGGCCTGGTCCAACATAAGGGCCCGGCTTATTTGGATTAAAGATGTGGCAGGCAATGTAAGCCGGATATTCACCTTGTGCCTTGAGAGGGCCACCGTTTAATCCGCAGGAAGTTATTTCTACCTGAGGAATGGAGCCGTCTGCATTTACAGTCATTTTTTCTGCACAGCCCTGGCGGCTATACCAATTGCCGTTGGTATGGCGGTGGTAGAACATATAGTACTGACCGTTGATAATTTCAAAACCGCCGTGATTGTTTGCACCGTAAGCAACAGGCATATCTGCAGGCTTGTAGGTATCTATGTGCATGTCCACGTTACTTACAATTACTCCGCCGTATACAAAGTTGTCGCGCGGAGACTTGCTGGTTGCATAGCAAAGCTCGTGCATAACTTCGCTGGAATATACAAAGTAGTAGGTATCGCCAATCTTACGGATGGACGGTGCTTCAAAAAAGGCGTGGTTTTTATAACCGGCCCAGTTGCTTATTGACTGCAGCGAGTACGGGCAGCCGGTATCTACTTCCGAAGGAGATTTAAGGTCTACATACATATCTCCCGGGATAATTACCACCGGTTCTTCCACAATCGTAATCATATCCGGCCCCAAAGTCGTTGCCATTGCGCCAATGCGGTCCTTCATATGCCGTCCGCTGAACCCCGTATAAAGGTAAGTTTTATCTCCTTCGCGCAAAACTCCCGGGTCAAACTGCGGCATATCTCCCTTGCGATCGCCCAGGCGAGTTCCATCTGCATAGTGAACGTATCCGTAGAATTCGTATTTTCCGGCAGGAGTGTCGCAAACTGCAACAGAAACAAATCCAACCTTGTCCATTACATAGTAAAGGTAATATCGTCCGTCCGGTCCCTGCTGAACATCCGGTGCATACAAAACCATGCGTCCGTCCTGAGCCGGATCCTGGTCCTTGCGGTAAATTACTCCTTCGTAACGCCAATCGCTAAGATCTGTAACCGGTGCCGAATAGCAGATGTAATCTCCAAGGCAGAAAACCGCACCATTAAACTGGTCGTGCGAACCATAAACATAAATGCGGTCGCCAAAAACGTGTGGCTCTCCGTCCGGAACATATTCCCAAGACGGCATATATGGATTAAAAACCTGGTTTTTCATATAAAATATCTCCTTTTAGTTAATCGTTTAACAGTATAGCACAAGTTTTGAGATATGTATAATTGTTTATTTTCAATTTTTCTGATACAAGTATCATTTATGAAGAAATTTGCATTTTTACTGATTATTTCACTTTTTGTTTTTGTTTCCTGTGTGCCGGTAAAGGCTAAGCCGCAGCCACAGGTTCCTATTCCAAAATCACTGAGCAACACGGTTCAGGATAACTCGGAGCCCGGACCAAACTGGAAGGATGTTCCGGCGCTCAAGGATGCCTACAAGGATTATTTTGATTACTTTGGCTTTGCTATTCCCGAAGGTCAGCTTAAAGATAAAAACGTAATGGAAGGAGCAAGTCACCAGGCCAGCTGTTTTACCTGCGAAAATGAATGTAAACCGGACTTTATTTTTAACTGGGCCAAGCCAACCTCAACAGTAGATTTTAAGGGAGAAGACGGACATCTGTACAAGGTTCCGGAATCACTCGCTGGCTTTACACGACTTAGCCAGATTCTGGAAATTGCACGCGACAATAAAATGAAAATGCGCGGTCATGTTCTTGTATGGCACGGACAGACACCAGACTGGTTCTTTAAGAAAAACTACAACTCAAACGAGGGCTACGTAGACAAAGCAGAAATGACAGCACGCCAGGAATGGTACATCAAGTCTGTTCTGGAATTTGTAAAGAGCTGGGAAGATATAAACAACGGCGGCAAGCGCATAATCATTACCTGGGATGTTGTAAACGAAGCCTGTACCGACAGTGCTTGGACCGATGATCCTCTGCGCACAGCAAGTCCATGGTACAGCATTTATGGCGACGACACCTTTATAGTAAACGCATTCCGCTTTGCAAACCGCTATGCACCTAAAGACGTTAAGCTTGCTTATAATGATTACTCATGCTATTCACCACAAAAAACAAAAGCAATCTGCCGCGTTGTGCAGGACATTCAGGCAGCCCGTGATGCACGCATTGATGTTGTTGGAATGCAGTCTCATGTAAGCATGACCTACCCTACCGTTGCCGACTACGAAAAAGCAGTTCAGACTTTCCTGGCACTTGGAGTAGATGTCCAGGTAACCGAAATGGAAATTGCTTTTGGCGGTAAGCTCGCAAGCCAGGAAGCCCTTGGAAAGCTTTACGCAGAATACTTTAAGATGTTCCTGGACAACCGCAAGCTCCCGGGCAAAAACGGTATAAGCGGCATAACCTTATGGGGCACCAAAGACGAAGCTTCCTGGATCCGCAACAACACCGACTCCATGAACAAAGTCCAGCGCCCCCTGCTTTTTGAAAAAGACTACGAGTGCAAGCCGGCGTTCTTTAGCGTACTGGAGACAGCGCAGAATTATAAATA
>JAFYDO010000203.1 GCA_017544745.1 Treponema sp.
ATTGGCGAAGAATACGGCGACATGGGCAGCATGTTTGACCAGTATGAATCAGAAACAAAGGGCATAACCGGACGTTTCCGTTCATATACACAGCAGCTTGGTACAATTGCAGGCGAGCTTCAGGAAGGCGTAATGAAAATCCGAATGGTTCCTATCAATCAGATTTTCAGCCGATTCCCTCGTGTTGTTCGCGATCTGCAGAAAGATTTGAATAAGAAAATTAATCTGGAAATTGAAGGTGAGGATACAGAACTTGATAAGTCTGTAGTAGAAGATCTTCTTGATCCAATCATGCACTGTGTACGTAACTCTGTAGACCATGGTATTGAAGCTCCAAAGGTTCGTCGTGCTGCAGGTAAGCCGGAAACAGGAACTGTACTGCTCAAGGCTTCTAACGAAGGTAACCTTATTGTTATAGAAATTAAGGACGACGGTGCCGGAATTGATGTAGAAAAGGTTCGCAAAAAGGCTATCGAAAACGGACTTATCCACCCGGACAAGGTTCTTACCGACCAGGATGCATACCAGCTTATTATGCAGCCGGGCTTCTCTACAGCAGATAAGATTTCTAATATTTCGGGACGAGGTGTTGGACTTGACGTTGTAAAGACTATGATCAACAACATCAAGGGAAGCATCTCAATCAATTCTACAAAGGGACAGGGAACTTCTTTCATCATAAAGATTCCTCTTACCCTTGCTATTATTCAGGGTCTTCTCGTTCGTGTTGGAACAGAAATCTACTCTATTCCAATTGCAAACGTTATCGAAAGTCAGTGTATAAACATCAACGAAATAAGCCACATCGATAACTACGAGATTATGAATGTCCGCAACGAAGTAATAAGCGTTCTGCGTCTGTCGCGACTCTTTAATATTCCGGAGTCTCAGACTGGTGATGAATGCTACATTGTAATAGTTGGAACCCAGGAAAAGAAGATTGGTGTTATGGTAGACACACTTATTGGTGAGGAAGACGTTGTAATCAAGCCTCTGCGCGATAAGTTTACAAACTCTCCGGGAATTGCCGGTGCTTCTATCCTTGGTGATGGTTCTGTATCGTTGATTATCGACGTAAGTCAGCTTCTTGATTTGGGCGTTAAACAGGAATTACTTGCTCAAGCAAATGCCAGGATGAACGGGTAAGGAGGGCTCAAGATGGAAGAAAATGTAATCAAAACAGCAGAAGATTTGAACGAGGCTCTTCAGGAAAAAAAGGAAGCAGCAAGTTACGTTGACTTTAAAA
Source organism: Treponema sp. (assembly GCA_017544745.1). The sequence goes on from JAFYDO010000203.1 coordinate 1,247, forward strand.
TGGTAACCTTCTCCCTTGCCGAAAAGGACTATGCTATAGACATTATGTATGTTAAGGAAATTGCAAAAGCCGGTCGCTTTACTTATGTTCCTAACACACTTCCGTTTGTACTAGGTGTATACAACCTCCGTGGCGAAATTATTCCTATTCTTGACCTGCGCCTTTTCTTCAATATAGAAGTTCAGAAGCGCGACGAAAAGAAGCTCGAAAATCTTCTTATTCTTACACTGGATGATCAGACCTTTGGTCTTGTCGTAGATAAAATTGATAAGGTTGTTGGTGTACAAAAGTCATCAATTCAGCCGCCACATCCGCTGTTTGCGGACATTAACATTAAGTATATAAGCGGTGTTGTAGAAAATAACAACCGCCTGTATGTATTACTTGATATCCTCAGGATTTTCGGCTCTAAGGACAATGGTGAAGCTAAGGAAGCAGCCGCAGAACAGATGGCTAAAAACGCATCTATGCCTGCCGGTGCCCAGATGAACAGAAGCCAGCCGGATGCCCGTGTTGCTTCAAAACCTGCCGCACAGTCTGCTCCTTCTTCCACTGCCAAAAAAGAAGAGCCTGCAAACCTGGATATCAAATTTATTGCAGAAAGTCTTAAGAGTTATAAAAATTTTGATATGTCCCAGATTAATGAAGAATGGGTTAAGAGACGTTATACAGAATGGGCAAGTGACAGAGGTGCTTCTAAAACACAACTCCAGTCATCAGAAGATGCCGATGCCTATCTTTCTACTTTCTATTCCTCATTTACGGGAACATGGTGGTCTAAAGATTATGCAGACACAATCAAGAGCCTTCTTCCGGACAATAACGCAAAGCAGATTGTTGTATGGAACCCGGGTTGTGGTAGCGGTATAGAAACTTACTGTCTTGCATGTGTTCTTAAGAGCCGCTATCCTGATGCAAAAATCAGAATCTATGCTCAGGATGTCGATTTACTGGGCGTTTCAAACGCAAGTCTTTTGTCTGTTCCTGCAAACATTGAAGGTACATGGCTTTCACCTTATCTTACTAAGAAAGCAAATGGTGAAAACACCTTTAATCAGGAGATAAAAGATAGTATAATGTTTGAATATCATGATTGTAAGAATACAAATGTTCTTCCAATGCTTGATGTAATATTTGCCCGTGATTTCCTGTCATTTGTAGACACAAAATCACAGGAAAATATCCTTTCAGAATTCTTTGAAAAGATGAAGGGAAATGCCATTGCAATAGTTGGTGAAAACGAAACTATTCCTATGGCTTATGGTTTCGGCGAAACTAGTAAGGGTGCCGTTACGGCATATACAAAAGATTAAAAGGGGAATGACATGCGAGTAGAATATATTAACCCGTTTGTTGAAACTTCATTCAGAGTTTTACAGGAA
>JAFYDO010000204.1 GCA_017544745.1 Treponema sp.
AGCAGGATGTAATTGATTATTGTAATGACATAACCGCGCGGCTTGGTTTACAGGGCCTGCACTTTAGTGTTGGTGATATTTCTGCTTACAAAGGAGATGTCGCACCGGACCTTGTTATGACCTTACATGCCTGTGATACAGCAACAGATTTTGCACTGGAATATGCAGTGAGTCGTGGTGCCAAAGTCATTCTTTCTGTCCCATGCTGCCAGCACCAGATAAACACCCAGCTCCAGCAAAACCGCAAAGGTAAAATCAAACAGAATGACAGCGCACTCGAACCACTTTTAAAATACGGCCTGCTCCGCGAAAAGTTTTCTTCTTTACTTACCGATGCCCTGCGCGGCGAATGGCTTGAGCAACAAGGCTACCGCGTCCAGATGCTTGAGTTTATTGACGAAGAGCATACGCCAAAGAATGTGCTGATAAGGGCGGTGAAAAAATCTGCGGTCAATGGGGTCCCTGAGCTTGTCGAAGGGGCAAAACCAAAGATTTTAGATGAATTAAAAATTAGTCCTGAAATATGGATTGCCACGTCGCTTCGCTCCTCGCAATGACGGTCGCGGCGCTTGCTAATCCATATTCTTCCAGGCATCTATAAATTCAAACATGAACTGCTGAATGCCGCCGAACCATTTGTTCTGGAACTTGCAGGCTTCTACTCCGATGTAGCGGAAGTGCCAGCATTCCCAGCGGTAGCCGGTTATGTCTTCGTAGCCTTGCGGGAAGCTTAAGCTCCAGCCATATTCATTTGCGTGGGCGTTGAGCCATTTGCAGCCGTCGGTTAATGCGTAAGAATCTTCGATGTTGCCAAAGTCTACGGCGGCGCCTAACTGGTGCTGGCTTGTGCCGGGGCGGGCTGATTCGCGCTCTGCTTCTTCGAGGCCGTCTACACTAACCCAGTAATTAAAGGTGCGCTCCTGTGTTTCGTAGGAACGGTAGGTAGAGCTTACGTCCAGGGTTACACCGTCTTTTTTGGCAGCGCGGCCCATTTCGGCAAGAGCGTCGGCAGCGTCTTCTCGCAAAGATAAAGTAGTTTTATTTATAATGTAGTCATTATTCTGAACAAGCTTGCGCAGATGAGTTGGTTCGTAGTCTGCGCTCACTGTGTGTTTTTTGTCTATTAAATAGTAAAGGCTAAGGTCATCGGAAGGAAAAGCTTTTTCTATCTGCAATACTTTTTCCAGATCCGCAAGGAATTCGTTTGGGTCGCCGTTTGGAATTGCTTCTTTGCAGCGGTCGGTCATGCTCATAAGGACGCGGTTGAGCTTTTCGATTTTTGGGTCGAGTGGCGCAGGTGCCTGGGCAGCGGGCTGGGCAGATGATGCAGCAGTGGCGTTTGAAGTATTAGCTTTTGGTTTGGCGCAGGCCGTGAAAAGTGAAACAATAAAAACAGCAATTATAAAAAGTGATTTTTTCATTGTATCTGTCCTCTTACAAGAATCTGCTTTTTGGAACCGTCGGCGTATTCCAGCGTAATTGTCGGATCCCGTACAACGCCGTCCAAGTGAATCAAACTTGGGGCGTCGTTGTCGTAGTTTTCGCCGATGGCAAAGTGGCAGGTGTGGAAGGCTTTTTCGTCTTCGAGCATGTTGCCGGTAATCTGAGCAGCAGGGTTCAGACCAATTCCAAGTTCACCGATATTGCGGGCGTTCTTTTTATAAACTGCGCCCTGACCTTCGGGAAGCTTCTTTTCTTTTTCGTACTGAATGGCACGCTGCTCTGCTTCGGTAATTGTTTTGAGGAGGCGCTTAGCTTCTGCACCACCTTCTATTTCTTTTACAAAGCCGTTTTCGAGCTTGCAGGTTATCGGAGTTTCAAGGATTGAGTCTCCGTCGGCAAAGGTCATGGAACCGTCATAAACAATAACACCCTCCGAACCGCCTACAACAGGACTAATGAAAACCTCTCCTGCAGGAATGTTTCCACCGGTGCCGGGCTTTGTAAAGTTTCCGTCGTCGGCCATGAGCTTACGGCCATTGATAGGGATTTTTATATCGGTACCACCAGGAGCAGTAACAAAAACTTTTACAGCCCCCTGGAATAATTCATCAAGTTTTTTGCAGCGTTCGCCAAGTTCTTTATAATCAATTGCGGCAGTGCGATTCATCATATCCGGTGTGATTCCCGGGGTCCATACACCGCGCATTGTTTTTTTACCATCCAAAAGATAATCAAAAATGTGAGTGAACTCCTGTCCATCTTCTGTTTTATAAGGATTTGCGGTTGCAGCAGGATCCTTACCAAGCTTGATATTTGAAATTGAAAAACAAACCTCGGGCTCTGTAGCAATTGCAGCCAATACTTCGGGGTTAGCATTATCAAAACTGGTTTTATCCGGCTGGAAAACCAGCGTCGGCAAGGCTCCTACCTCGCTGCTTGCCATAAACAAATCCTGGGCAATTTCGTTTGTTGCAGGGTTTGCAATGATGAGTACACGCTCATCTTTTTTTACAGCAACGACATCCTGAACAACAACCTGGGCGGGGGTACGCTCCTTTTCCGTGCTGTCTATTTTATTTTTAATCTTATCAAATAACATAATTTTACTTCCTTATTACAACCATGTTGCGTTCGCTATCTTCA
>JAFYDO010000205.1 GCA_017544745.1 Treponema sp.
GCGCCAATAATCACAACTACCGACACAATAAGAATAAGCAAAAGTTTTAACCATCTATTTTTCTTTTTAGCCATAAAATCCCCCTATTTGATTGCCTTAATTTCATCATCACGGCAGAACAAAAGCTTTGTCTCGTCGTTGTAAATCAGAAGCTCAATATCGTTTATAAGGCACTGAATTTCATAATTCTCTTTGTTTGCCTTTGCATTCCTGTATTCACTCAGGGTAACGTAGCCCTGCCTGTAGTAGCGCTCTTCATCAGCGGCAAGTTTTTTGTACATGTCAAGCGACTCTTCGTTGGTTTTCTTTTTCCACTGAATGTCTGAAAGCTGGGTCTGGCGGCTAATCATTTCCGTCTGGTAGTCTTTTTCTGCAGACTGAATGTCTATCTTTTCCTGCTCTTCGGCAATCTCTTTCTGCTGATCCGTTATGTTGGCAAGCAAGAATGGCTGCGGGCTAAAGGAAAGGCCAAAGGTGTAGACAGGGTAAAAGCTGTCGGTTTTGAGTGGCCAGGAAACTCCGGCACTTGCGGTAAGACCCGTTCCGTTCCAAGTAAGTGATGAACCCAAATCAAGGGTGTCTGAATCCGTGGAGGAATTGTCAAAAGTGTAGCCTGCCTTTCCCCGCACGGTAATTTTTGAATCTGCATTACGGTTCAACGTATTTATGCGGTTGGTCCATGTGGCTTTTTCTATCTTTGCAAAGGCTTCCTTCTTAAAGGATAGCACGTCCACCGCTTCTGCCTGTGGAACTGAATCTGGCAAAAATTCAACAGCATCATTACCATCGTATTCTATACCGCACTTGGAGGCAAAGATTTTTGTCTGGCGTTCAAGTTCACGCTTGTTTATCTCTACGTTGCGCTCCCCGGAGAGAACCTTCATTTCTGCCTGGCGGTATTTGAGGGAGCCTGCTATGTATCCCTTGGCACGGATTTCATTAAAGGCCAGCTGGTCATCATACAAATCGTTTTCCGCTTTTACTATTGAGGCTGCAGTTGAATAAAGCGACTTTAATTCAGTGTAAAAATCCTTTTCCGCGGTAATAAGGCCATTTTGCAGTGCACGGCTTGCTTCAAGAACGCTGCGCTCTGACTTTAGCTTTGTCACTTCCAGCTTTTGCTTGTTTTTTGAATACAAATCCACGCTCATGTAAAGGGATTTGTTCTTTGTGTCCGTGCCGTCTTCTTCCTTATACTTAATGTCGGCAGAGGCCCCAAGCGTAAGGTTGTTCAGCTGGGGGATGGAAAGTTCTGCGGAGGGAGAAAATGTAACCCGTCTATGCTCGCCGTCAGTTGTTACTGTAACGGTACCGCTTTCAATCTTAAAATTCCATCCGTTGGATATCTTTGTTGCTTTGTCTTCCAAAACTTGATTCTGAAGCGAATTTGTAAGCTTTTTTACATTCAAATCATTTTGCAGATAGCCCTGCAAAAGATCCTCCGCTTTCTGGTGGGCAAAAAGAGGCATAAGAGAAATTGGAAAAAACAAACATAAAAGTTTAAGTCTCTTCATATACTAATAATACAAATAATCATGCAAAAAAGTAATACTTTTTTTAGAAACATTATAATTTTCTTATTTTTCGACCAACAGCCTGCCTTACTTGATTATCGTTTTTCTTTATGCTACCGTAAAAATATGATATTATCAATTTTACCAACATTTTGGTTTTCATCTTGGTTTTGGCTCGCAATTTGCGTGATTTGCATTGTTATAGAAGTTTCTACGCTCTCTTTAACAACAATCTGGTTTGCCATTGGCGCTTTTGCAATGGTCTTTATCTCAATGATAGCTATGCCTTTCCAGATTCAGCTTCTAATTTTTACTATTATATCTGTTCTGCTTTTGATTTTTACCCGCCCAATAGCACTAAAAAAGCTGGCTGTAAAACGCGCCGCAACGAATAGCGACAGTATAATAGGAAAGAAAGCTGCCGTTACCGAAAAAATCACTCCACTCAGCAAGGGTGCCATAAAAGTTAACGGCTTAATCTGGACGGCCACGGTCAAGGATGAAAGCGAACTTGAAGCTGGAGAGCTTTGTGAAATTGTTTCTATTGAAGGAGCTACAGCAGTCGTAAAAAAGGCTGAGTCTGTAAAGGCGGATAGCCCTTCACAAGAATAGACAGCTTTAATTCCAAGTTCTTGCAAAAAATCGTCATTGTCAAAAATTTGAAATTAAGCAAAAAATATCCATATAAAATAAGGAGAATTTTATGGGACTTTATGTTATCATTGCAGCCGCATTTGTAATCATGCTGTTGATTATCACAAACATCAGGATTGTACCGCAGTCACAGGCATACGTAATTGAACGCCTTGGAACTTACGCTTCCACTTGGCAGACAGGTCTTCACGTAAAGACACCGCTGATTGACAAAATGGCCAACCATGTTTCGCTAAAGGAAAAGGTTCTGGACTTTCCGCCACAGCCGGTTATTACAAAAGACAACGTTACCATGAAAATTGATACCGTTGTTTACATGCAGATTACGGATCCAAAGCTCTACACTTACGGTGTAGAAAACCCCCTGCTTGCCATTGAAAACCTTACTGCAACAACCCTCCGCAACATTATAGGCGAACTTGACCTTGACGCAACGCTTACAAGCCGCGACGTTATCAATACAAAGATGCGCTCTATCCTTGACGAAGCCACAGACCCCTGGGGAATCAAAGTTAACCGTGTTGAAGTA